>CAINVI010000167.1 GCA_903854075.1 Candidatus Pollutiaquabacter sp.
GTGGCAAACGATGCAGTAGGTAATGCAAACACATTGGCAAAGCGCGTCAGTGTATCATTACAACCGTTACCGGAACGTACGATCAGGGTGACCGGATAGGCTCCGTAAGCGGCATATTGATGAGAGATGTTCTGCGTCGTACCCGTGGAGTTATCGCCCAAATCCCACGAGTAGGTCAATGGCGTGGCGTCCGCAATGGAAGAAGAATTGGAGAATTGTACGGGTAATCCTTCGCATACGTCTATAGAACTAAAGGAGGCTGTAGGTTCGGCATAGATAGAAACAGGTTGATCGACGGTATCCTTACAGCCATCAGAAGTGGTGACAATCAATCGAACGGTATAATTACCCGACGCGGTGTACAGCAACGATGGACTGGCGGTGGTACTGGTCACGTTGTTGCCTAAATCCCAGCTCCAGGAACTTATACTTCCGGTTCCGACACTTGATTGGTCGGTAAAGTTGACCGGTATCGATTGACATACAGGACCCGACTGAACGAAGGATGCCACCGGTAACGGATTGACTCGCACCTGAACCTGCGCTGTATCCAGACATCCAAATAGGTTGGCTGCGATCACCGTATAATCGGTAGTTGCTGCCGGTGAAACGTTGAGACTTGCTGTGTTGACATTACCTGGCGACCAAACATACGTGTCGCCGCCGGTGGCAAACAAGGTTGTTGACTCACCGAAACAAATAGATTGATTGAGCCCGGCAGATGCATTAGGTACCGGATTTACGTTAACGCTGGCTTGCGCAGTGTTGGTACATCCATTTGCATCAGTAACCGTAAGGGTGTATTGAGTAGTTGATGTTGGACTAACCGTAATGGATGATGTGGTGAATCCTCCCGGACTCCAGGCATAGCCGGAACCACCCGAACCGTTTAGTGTAGCTTGAAAACCCGGACATATATCCTGACTTGCTCCGGCGTTAGCTAGAGGATTTGCGTTGATAGTAATAGCGTTGGTAATGGTATCCTTACAACCACCGTCAGAAGTAATGATTAACCGTACATTGAAATTACCACTGGAACTATAATTAGACGATGCATTTTGCGTCTGCGCATTTTGTCCATTGGCAAAATCCCACGACCACGCGTTTATGGCACCTGAGGTAATGCTTGAAGCATCTGTGAAATTAACAGAGCCTCCAATACAAACCGGCGCTGTAGTATTGAACGCAGCATCTGGAATCGGGTTAACGGTTATGGTAACCTGATCGGTTCCGGAGCAGCCGATGTTGTCACTTACCGTAACGGTATAGGTAGTGGTGGCCAATGGTGAAACGGTGATGGAAGAGCCGTTGAGATTACCCGGCTGCCATTGATACGTACTGATGGATGAGTTCGCGTTTATCGTCACGACATCTCCTTTACAAATCGAAGTACTGTTGTCAGCATTAACCAGCGGCATCGGATTGATATTGATGGTTACGGTTGACGAAGAAGAACACCCTGCACCGGAGGTAATCGTAAGTGTATAAGTAGTGGTTGCTGTGGGAGTAACTGTAACGTTGGCGCCGTTCAAAGCACCCGGATTCCAAGAGTAGTCACTTCCTGCTGCACCTCCGCTTCCACTGAGGTTGGCCGGTGTACCTTCGCATAGGGTTTGCGCGGTGCCTGCATTAGCTACCGGAACCGGATTGATCGTGATAAGCGACGATGCAGTTCCGTTACATCCATTGGCGTCGGTCACGGTAACAACATAGGAGTTAGTGAATGGCGGGGTTACCGTGGTGGATTGTCCGCTGGTACCATCGCTCCACAAGTAGGCCGTGAAACCGCCCGGGGCCGTAATGGTGACCGATTGTCCGGTACAAGCTTGCTGATCAGTCAAAGAAATGGAAGGATTCGAATTGACGAATACTTGTTGCTGGATCGTATCCGAACATCCTGACGTGTTAACCACAATAAGTTGAACATCATACGTACCCGGAGCAGAAAATGTGTGCGAAGGAGAAACTGCAGTAGATGTATCGAATATGCCGGAGGCCGGATCATCGAAATCCCATGAATACGATGAAATGGCTGAGCCAACGGTTTGGTTCGTAAAGTTAGTTATCGATCCACTGCAACGTGCTGGCGCCGAGAACTGGGCTACAGGAATATTTGTATTAACAACAACTTGCTGCGTAAGGGTATCGACACATCCCGAAGGAGTTGTCACCTGTAGGAGAACGTTGTATGTTCCGTTGGCAGCATATAAGTGTGTTGGGTTCTGAAGATTGGATGTTGAGCCGTCACCGAAAGCCCAATTCCACGAACTGATTCCTCCGCCAACAGAAACACTTTGATCGGTGAACACTACCGGCAAACCACTGCAGTTGGTAACCGTGTTAAAGCTGGCTTGAACACCTCCTGCTCCCGGAATAACGCTAACAGTATCCGTGTTGGTACAACGTCCATCGCTAACGCGCACGACATACGTTCCCTGGCAGGCAGGGTTCAACGTGGCGCCTTGTACACTGTCGGGTTGTAAAGGGTTCCAGGTGAAGGTGTAGTTACCTGTGCCTCCGATACCGGCGGCATTCAGTGAAGTACATTGTCCACAAGCAACGGTTTGATCAGTGCCTGCATTCACGTCTACATAGTAAACATCGACAATATAGGTTTCAACCTTAATCCCCTGGTAAGGGCAGTTGTCATCAACAACGGTAACGGTAAAATAGTGCGATCCGACATCTGCCAAGGTTGGCGTCCACGAGAAAATAGCGGAATCACGACGGAAACCCTGCGCGTTGTTACTTCCATAAACGACGAAGTTTCCACCGCTGATACCGTTGTCCCAGGTAATAGTCGTGTTGTTTGTCAGGTTAGGATCCAGCGAACCGATGCGGGCATTGATAGTTGTTCCTACACAAGCCGATTTGCGGAAGAGCGGTGAGTAGTCAAACCCGGAAAGAGATGGTAACAAATTGGAACACGGCAAAATGTTCAGCTGAATATCGCGGATTACCTGTCCGATCAATACACCGTTTCTGTATTCAGAAACCAATACGGCCAATACTGTCACCTCCTGCGCAGAAGGCTGCACGACCATTTCCCCGGTGCGTGGGTCAAATCGCACAGGCGGTGGCAATAGTGATGATGACAACGGCGTAGTCGCAGAGAAGCCAGGTGAATACGTGATTGAATCATTCAAGGCTGTCCGCGGGGTAACTAATTGGAACACGAGTGAATCTCCATCGGCATCATATACACCGTGATTATAGGCGAATCGCTGTCCGACACAAGCAAACGGTACAGGGAAATTGGAAAATATCGGAGAGTTGTTACAAGGTGCTGCAAGGTTGTTAAGCACAGCACTTACATACATACTTTCACCGGATGCACCAATTACGTTGGTGATCGCTACATTTCTACAACACTCTGTGAAACTGAATCTCCAATCGGAACACGGGCCATTCAGCACCACTGTACCACGGTAAATCCACTGCTCTACGCCAACGAAAGTACCGCCATCGCAGGTCGACAATTGCGTAGCACATACTGGAGAAATTTCCGTAGGTTGATTGGGGGCAGGAAACAAGGTAACCGTTCGTGCCGGGTAACAGGATGATGTGATTTCGATTGCAACAGATGGAGGCGCAGGGATACCGCTACAGTCCCGGTAAAAGGCAAGGCTTAACTCGTAGTTGTTACCGCCAAGGCAACGAAAGGTTAAGTCGGCACCCATTGCATGACTCGCTTTCGCTTGTTGGAAACTTCCCAAGAGGGAATAAACGCAAAGGATTACTACTCCAAATAACCGCAACTTGCGAAGGAATGGACGATCGGAAATAGGGATCATGACATTGATTTTTCTCACCCTAAATTTAAGGAAAAAAGGGCAGAAAACCAACACGTTTTTAGCGAATCAAAAAACTAGAAATATTAACAAAAACAGTGTTTTTAATTGAAAATTCGATGGCCTTCAATTTTAACTGACCGAAAACACAATTATATGATTTTCAGTGTTTTATAGTAATTTGCGAAATTGGCTTCCTCTAAAAGCCGACAAGCCTCGCAAGAACGCACCAAAAAAATGCTGTTTATTGTTGAAAATCAGTCCTTCAGAACAGGCCCAATAGGCTTTCCGACGCAACCGCTTGGCTCCTGGATGCGCAATAATCCAGCAAGTGTCGGCGCAATATCGCAGATGGAAATCGGTTGATGCGTTTCACCGTGACGAATCCCACCACCGAAAAAGACGACCGGAACATGGGTGTCATATGCATAGGATGAACCATGTGAAGTGCCTGTTTTACGGAACCAGTCAATCCATCCGGGCTGCAATTGAATGCAGATATCGGCTGAGCGTTGCGGATTATAACCGCGCTGTACCAATCGTGCAATACCTTCACGCGTAACAGAGCGCGATAAATCACTGGCCGTCCATGCACCAGCAACACCCTTAAAACGAATGACTGTTTTTGCGCACGCTTCTTCTACCTTGGAAGCATCCAGTTTTTTGCGTTGCATTACTTCATGATCCAAAAAAATTCCGGTGGCATCTGCTTGCAACAAAATAGTGTTGTCACCGAATTGCCGTTCGAGCATTACTGCAATGGAGTCGCGCATCGGCTGTTCATCCATCGTTCCACCAGGTATATGATGATCGGCATTGAACTCAGGATTGGCACATGCACCATGGTCAGCCGTGAGAAAGAGCATATAATTAGATCGGCCCACTTGTTTATCCAAGTAATCAATGAATGCGGCAAGCTCACGATCTAACCGAAGGTAGGTGTCCTCCGTTTCCAGTGCATTGATACCAAATTGATGCCCGACATAGTCAGGCGATGAAAGACTCACAGCTAGAAAATCGGTATCCTCGTGCTTGCCAAGTTCTTCAGCTGCAACCGCTGCTTTTGCAAATTCCAGCGTGTAGGTATTGCCCATCGGCGTGCGACGGATTAATTCCCCATCCGTAGCTTTTAGTTTAGGAAGATCGTGAGGGAATACAGGCTTCTCCTCCCCTTTGTAGGTACCTTCGTAGCGTGAATCATCAGCTGTGCTTCCGGAATATTCGGAAATATCCAGCAGCAGATTCCACGGCCGGGAAGTAAGCGAATCCGGTAATTTACGTTCGTTAAACTGACGAACCCAGCTTGGAAGTTCCGTGCTGTAATATGTACTGGTTACCCAATGATCAAGGTATGGATCGTGCCAGTATGCCGCATTAGCAGAATGGCCACCTGGTAGGATGGCACCGCGATCTTTCAACGCAATAGCAATCACTTTTGAACGATAATTGGTGGCGAAGCGCAATTCATCCGTGATCGTGGTTGACAATAGTCGACGAGGCGACATCTTTCCTGAAATCGATGTTGTTCCAACAGGATCAACCGTGGTATCATTGACACAATACACCGATTTCCTAGTCTTGCGATCGTACCAATCGTTACTGATAATTCCGTTTACCGAAGGTGTTGCTCCGGTGTACACGCAGGCATGACCTGGCGCTGTATAGGTCGGAACATAATCGAAATGAGCGTTCTCGCAGGAAAAGCCTTCGTTCAGCAGCCGCTTGAAACCATTGTCGGAGTACCCTTTGGCATACCGATAGAGATAATCATAACGCATCTGATCAATCACCAGTCCTACGACAAGCGCCGGCCGTTTCAACGGAAAAACTCCTTCCCCTTTCTTTTCCGTTTGCCCAAGCACAGTTCCGGTTACCAGCAAGAAACAACCTGCAAGTAAGCCGAAGTTCAATGAAAACCGATAGCGAAATGAATAATGATTTTTCTTCATGAACTATTAAAATTACTTGTCGGAGGTAACAAAAACAAATCGCCGAACACAATTTCCTGCCAACCATCCTGCAGATACTCCTACTAATGCACCGCCTAGAATATCTCCAGGATAATGAACGCCGAGGTAGACGCGACTTAACGACACCATAACCGCCCAGCTAACGATCGCTATCGTCAGCCAAAACCAACGAAAGCTAAACAGACTAGAAATAAAAGTAGCCAATGCAAATGTATTCGCGGCATGGGATGACACAAAGCCGTAGGTTCCGCCACACTTTCCATCAACAAGATGAAGCAACGCTGCCACAGCAGGATCATGACATGGCCGCAGACGCTGGACCCACGGCTTAATCAATGACGAGGTAACCTGATCCGTAAACGTTATCATTAGCAGTCCAATGAAAACGATTTTCAGAAAATAAGGACGGTGTTGTCGAAACAGATAGTAGGCCAGCGCGAAATAAGCGGGAATCCATACAAGTCGATTAGTAATGAACGAGAAAAATACATCCCCCACTGCAGAGTGGCAGCCATTAATTTTCAGCAGAACTTCTCGGTCAGCTGAAATTAAAACATCCAGCACATCCAGTATCATCCGTTGATTTCTTTCCAGATAGCATCTTTCAAGGCCGGTAAACCAAGTCCGCTTGCCGAGGAAATGAAAATGACCGGCAGACCGATCGGGATATCCTTTTTCATCTCTTCTAACAGCTCCTGATCCAGCATATCGCATTTGGTTATCGCTAGTAATCTGCGCTTATCCAAAAGTTCAGGATTGTATTTCCCCAGCTCATTCATCAAAATAGCAAAATCTTTTTTAATGTCGGAGCTATCGCAAGGAATCATAAACAACAGGATCGAATTCCGTTCAATATGCCGCAGGAAACGAACTCCCAATCCTTTACCAAGGTGCGCTCCTTCAATAATTCCAGGAATGTCCGCCATAATAAAGGACTTGCCATCGCGATACGCTACCATTCCGAGATTCGGAACGAGCGTGGTGAACGGATAGTCGGCGAATTCAGGTTTTGAGGCGGAGACAACGGACAATAATGTTGATTTAACGGCATTCGGGAAGCCGACCAGACCAACATCCGCGAGCAATTTAAGCTCGAGGACTTTCCAAATTTCCTGTCCGGGTTCCCCTGGCTGAGCGAAACGTGGTGTTTGCAGCGTAGCTGTCTTGAAAAAATTATTTCCCTTTCCACCTCGTCCGCCGGCAACTAAAACCCGCTCTTCTCCTTCTTCAGTAATTTCAAACATTACTTCACCGGATTCTGCATCACGCGCTACGGTACCTAAGGGCACATCAAGAACTACATCTTTTCCGTCAGAACCGGTCTTCAAGGATGAAGAACCGTTTTCGCCTGGCTCAGCGATGACATGTTTACGGTATTTCAAATGCAACAGCGTCCACAGCTGCTTATTACCTTTCAGTATTATTGAACCTCCTAGCCCGCCATCTCCACCATCAGGACCACCTTTTGCTGTGTTCTTATCACGATGAAAATGTACTGAGCCTGCCCCACCGGCGCCGCTTCGGCAGCAGATTTTTACATAATCGACAAAATTCGACGCCATATTGAAATTGTAGTGTTAACAATAAAAAAAATCACTTTGATGCTACTGACTGATCAATAGCCTGACAAAGTGAATCGAAGATGGCATCGATTGAACCGATTCCATTAATTCCTGTATACTTTCCCTGTGCCGCATAATAAGCACGTACGGGTTCGGTTTTAGTTGTGTATTCATTGATCCGCTTACGGATGACGGACTCGTCCTGATCATCCGCGCGACCGGATTCCTTGCCGCGATTCAACAATCGAGCGATCAACTCTTCTTCCCCAACTTCGAGCGCCAGCATACGTGTAATAGAAGTAGTTTTTCGGTGAAGCAAATCATCGAGCGCCTTGGCCTGCGCCTGCGTACGTGGAAAGCCGTCAAAAATGAAACCCTGTGAATGGGGATGGGCATCCAGTTTGGATTCAATCATTCCGATAACCACTTCATCCGGAACCAACAATCCTTGGTCCATCAATTTTTTCGCTTCGAGTCCTAAGGTCGTTTGATTGGCCACTTCCGCACGCAATATATCGCCGGTAGAAAGATGCACCAGGTGAAATCGAGCGATTAATTTTTCGGACTGTGTGCCTTTACCGGCACCCGGAGGACCAAAGAGGACAAGATTAAGCATAACGGAAGTTTATCAGAGAGATAGCTTATAGATTTCGTTGAGATTGCGACCGTAACCATCATAGTCGAGACCGTAACCGACTAAAAAATCATTGGGAACTTCAAACCCAACATAATCCGGACGGAAAGGCTGACGTAAAGCTGCTGGCTTGAATAATAAAGTCGCGAAGCGAACCTCGGCAGGTGATGATTTTTTCAATTCATTCAAGAGATAAACGGCCGTATCGCCCGAATCGACGATATCCTCCAAAATGATTACCGACCGGCCGGCAATATCTTGAGTAAGCCCCATTACGTTTTTAATGTGGCCTGTCGACTGCGTACCTGCATAGGAAGACACCCGGATAAAACCAATCTCACAATCGGTGGTAATTTGACGGAAAACATCAGCTGCAAAAAGAAATGCGCCGTTGAGTACAACCACAAATAGCGGTTTTTTTCCATTAAAATCGGTGTCGATCTGTCTGGCAAGCTCGGTAATTCGTGCTTGAATCTCGGAAGTGGTAATATTGACCTCGAAGGACTTATCCTTGATGGTGATCCGTTTCATGATACCCGGTAAAACCCAAAAGTAGTAGTTATACGCCGAGTACGCAATTTATAATGATCCTTCCTCAGGGATTCCTTAATTTTACGGCCAGATGCAATCTGAACACTTTACAGCTCCCCGACTTGGAATTCTAGGCGGCGGCCAATTGGGCCGAATGCTGCTTCAAGATGCCATTAATCTGGATATCAACATTTCTGTGCTGGATCCCGATCCGGAATCGCCGTGCCGTCATTTGGCAGACCATTTTGAAACCGGTTCTTTCAAAGATTACGATACTGTATACCGATTCGGCAAAACAGTTGATATACTTACCGTAGAAATCGAACATGTCAACGTTGATGCCTTGGAGGCACTTGAGAAAGAAGGTGTAATTGTTCGCCCTTCCTCGCGAATCCTTCGTCTGGTGCAGGATAAAGGCGCTCAAAAGATCTTCTACCGGACTAATGGTATTCCCACTGCCGAATTCCACCTGATTGAACATCACGAGGAATTACCGGGCCACGCCGGATTACTTCCGGTCATGCAAAAATTGCGTACCGGGGGCTACGATGGAAAAGGTGTTACTCCACTCCGCACCGTTACAGACTTTACGAACGCCTTTAATGCTCCGAGTGTACTCGAAAAAATGGTGGATTTCGACAAAGAGCTTGCGGTAATCGTTGCAAGAAACAGGAGCGGTGAATGCGTAAGTTACCCCGCCGTAGAAATGGAATTTAATCCGGAAGCTAATCTGGTAGAACTGCTCTTCTGCCCTGCTGGGATCACCTTAGACATCGAAAAAAAAGCCGAAGAAATTGCACGCCGGTTAGCTATCGCCATCGAACTTGAAGGTGTTTTGGCGGTCGAAATGTTTTTAACGAAAACAGGCGAACTACTGGTGAACGAAATGGCTCCTCGTCCGCACAACAGCGGTCACGCCACCATTGAAGCCAATGTCACTTCGCAATACGAACAACACTTACGTGCGGTTTTGAATCTTCCGTTGGGCGACACGCGACTACTTACTCCTGCCGTCATGGTGAACATTCTGGGGGAAAAAAGTGCCGAAGGCCGGGTGGTGTATGTCGGATTAAGAGAATGCTTGTCCATGAGCGGTGTACACCTTCACCTTTACGGAAAACGGAATACGAAACCTTTTCGAAAAATGGGACACGTAACTATTTGCGACAACCAACTTACTAATGCTATTCAGAAAGCTAAAGTAGTCCAGCAGAAACTTAAAGCGACCGCCAGCTAATTCAATTCTAACCTCCAAAGAGCACCAATCATGTCACAGCCAATCGTTGGAATAATAATGGGCAGCCAATCTGACCTCGAAGTAATGAAAGCAGCTTCGGCCATACTTGATGAATTCGGTGTGGCACACGAAGTACAAATCGTCTCTGCTCATCGAACACCTGAGTGGATGATGCAATATGCCACATCAGCTGCTGATCGGGGCATCAAAGTAATCATCGCCGGAGCCGGCGGCGCTGCGCACTTACCGGGAATGACGGCCTCCTTGACATCGTTACCCGTTATTGGCGTTCCGGTACGCTCCAGCAATTCTATTGACGGCTGGGATTCCATACTTTCCATCTTACAAATGCCTAACGGCGTTCCAGTAGCTACCGTTGCATTAAACGCTGCTCAAAATGCCGGTATTCTTGCCGCACAAATTCTCGCCACCCACGATTCTGCACTTTTCAAAAAAGTGGAAGCATTTAAAAACGGCTTACGCGACAAAGTGATTTCAGCCAATGAAAAGCTTAAATAAGTTATAGCTAAGGCAATAACTTACCAAGTGTTGCGGCCGTTGGTTTCCATGGAAATTAATCTCCGCTTTAATTAACCCACTTTTATAGATTTTACGACTTGCCTGCACGAAGTAGTTTCGCTGCAGCATGAAGAGACCTGTTAGTAGCATACGGCTTTCCGTATTTTTCTTTTGGCTGGTGAGCCACCACAGTTTTGGACAAGGCATTGTAGCGTCCGCATTAGGACTTGAAGGAACTGCAGTAGCTGATGGTGCAGCTTTATTCCAAAATCCTGCGATGCTAGCCAAACAACAATTCGCTGAAATCAGCATTCAGCATTACAATCATTTCAGGATTGGAAACTGGAATGACTTAAGCATCTTTGGAAGTACCGTTACCAGTCCTCGTAGTGCTTTTTCAGCGGGCTATTCCCTACAGGGATTTCCAGGCTTTCAAACACATATTTTGGGCATTGCCAGTGGTATGACCTGTAGTAAAAAAATAGCGGTGGGAATTGCTGGAGGTATTGAAATGATGCGCATCGGTGATGCGTTGACTCAACGCTCTAACAGCCTTATAGCCAAAGCAGGACTCACATATTCACTAAGCTCCTTGTTGCAACTCGGCGTTGTAATCAACAATCCTCATCGCTGGATAACCGTCAATGATGATCCTGAAAGTACATCAACCGAAATAAGCGCCGGAATATCCTATGAACCGTCAAGGAATTTTACCTGGTATGTAGAACTTAACCACGACATGGTTTCCGGTAGTTGCAATTCCGGAATTCAATATAATCCAAGTGAAAATATTGCCTGCCGGATCGGCTATAACGGCGCATCGAAGCAGATCAGTGTCGGGTTAGGATTCTTATATAAAATATTGTGCATAGACGCTGCTGTTCTTCACCATCCTTTTCTGGGTGTTTCGACCGGAATCTCGATCCGCTACAGTATAATTAGCCGATCATAAATGAAAGTATACCTAGTGGCAATAGCACATCTGATGTGGTTTGCACCTGCCAATGCACAATCCACGGGAAACAAAGTAGAACTTTTTCGTCCGGAAACGGAATTAGATTTGATTACCATTGAAGGAAATATGGAACAACAACTTTATAGTTTGGATGAGCTCCTGCAGCGAAGACCGGATATCAACCAATTTAGCAACGAAGAATTACCGCCTCTCCCCTGTCTGAGCGCATTAGCCAATGAAGCCATCCGACAACATTTAAAATTATATGGACCATTATTGGCCGCCGAAGAACTGCAGGTGATACGCGAATTATCATCCGAAGAAATCGACTGTCTGTCGCGGCATTTTACGCTACCTCAAAGATTCAATCCTCAAGAAATAAACAAGCTAAAAGGCGCTATGACAGGAAAGAACGAGGTAATAGTCCAGTTTCGCAACACATCGATAGACGATAGGACAACGCTGCAACAACACCTCCCCTTCACGAAAAACTACCGCGTTGCCCTTCGATCGAAAATGCGATTCAGCGATCAGCTCAGCGCAGGCATTAATCTTGAAAAGGATCCCGGTGAAAACTGGTGGACTACTTACGGGCCGGATCATACGGGATATTTCATTCATTTTAAGAGTACAAAATATCCCTATCAAATTATCGCCGGAGATTATGCCGTTCATTATGGACAAGGACTTCTATTTTCGCCACAAGCTATTGGAGGTGTCAGTGGTGAATTACCCCTGATAAAAAGACCATTGGCAAATGTCAAACCGTACACTTCGATGAATGAACAAGGAGCACTTAAAGGAGTAGCCATCAGCTACGATACTCCTAAAAAAAGAATGATAATGTTCGCATCAAGCGCTCTTCAGGACGGGCGAGTAACATCTTCTACCGACTCTACTAAACAATACTTCAGCCGTAATAGTAGTGGCTTACACCGCACGCCGGAAGAAATCGCTACCAAAAACACCTACCGAGCGAATTGTATTGGATTATGTACTGTCTACAAAAAAGAAATGTACCATCTTGGCGTACTTGCAGCATGGCAGAATACCAATCTTGCACCTGCTCCAACAACTGAAGTTTATCAATCAAGTTATAAATCCAGAAAGTCAGCCGTTTTTGCCGGACTCGACTATCAAGTAACTAGTACACGCTATTTGATTTTCGGTGAGACTGCCTTATCAGACAACTACGGCTTTGCCACTACGAACAGCTTGCTCCTACATCCGGAACGCAGCATTTCTATGGCTATAAACTTTCGCGGAGCAAATGGAAAATGTAACGCACCACTTGCCCAACCGTTCGGCACTGGCAACTTGCTGGACGGAGGATTTGGCTTCTACACCGGAATCAATTGGAAAATCAATCAGCATTCTACCGTTATTGCATTCCTGGATAATTCCAACCAATCATGGCTGCGATTCCAAACCAATACCCTGCAACGACTATCAACCCATGGTATCCGTTTAATATACCTACCGAATAAATCAACAGAAGGCGTACTCCTCTACCGTAAAAACTCATCGTTAAGCAATGGATCAGGAAATAAGAAAACCCCCTTCATACAAACAGAAGGGTTCAGCCAGTTTAGGATACAACTTACCGTTAAACCATCCTTCGGATGGCAACTTCGCTACCGGTTTGAAATTAAAAAACCTACAAACTCAGTTACCAACAAATCATTATCAACGCTGGCTTTTCAGGATATCCGGTATCAACCATCAGGATTTCCGGTAACGATAACCTTACGGATAGGACTGTTCAATATCGATGAATTTGAAAACGCCATTTACGCACAAGAAAGTGAGCCGTTATATTCGTACCGATCAACTGCATTTTATGGTAATGGTTTTAATTATTATCTGCTGCTACACGGAAAAATCACCACCGCTTTAGATGGCTGGATAAAAATCGGAAGCATAACGGTTACTGATAGAAAATTTTCAGATGAATGGACCGGTAAAAACGGAAAGACTAAAAATGAAATCAGCTTACAGATCAGGTGGTCGATGAGATAATAGGAACATTAAATCCAAATTTAGCGAGCTGCGACCAGAATTGCGGATAGGACTTTCGCACCACCTCGGGATTCATTATTTGAAACGGCAAACCGGCAGCAGCTAATACTCCAAATGACATAGCAATACGATGGTCATTTTCCGGACGAACAGTTACCGGTAAAAAATCCGTGGGGAATTCCTGCAACTCTAGTTCATCATCGCTGATACTAACTTTCGCACCACCTTTGGAAAACACATCACCTAGCACCTGCAACCTGTCACTCTCTTTGTAGCGCAAGTGGGAAACTCCTGTAAAGCGAGCCGGCTGCTTTAACGAATAACATGCTGACATTAACGCGGGAGCTATATCCGGTGTTGATTTGAGATCAAACAAAAGGCTTTTACATACTTTATAATCTTGCCTTGCAGAAAGCATCACTCCCTGTTCACTGGCATTAGTTGCAATACCAAGTTCCGAAAAATAGTCTGCCAGCTGTTCATCACCCTGAACACCGGTAAATGAAAGTCCGGTCAAATTAATGCTTACATCCCTTTGGGTCGCTACTAACAAGTACCAGAATGCCGCTGAACTCCAATCCCGTTCGACGGCTATGGATGGACATTCCAGTTGTTGATAAGGAATTA
>CAINVI010000168.1 GCA_903854075.1 Candidatus Pollutiaquabacter sp.
ACCTAACCTAACCAAACCAAGTATTTCTAACCAGGAAATACACCTTTATAACGCCATTGCGGATAGGAAAGATCTGTCGCTATTTATTGGATGATAACAACTGTAAGAAAAGCATGATTACTGTCGATCTCCCACTCGTTATATCATCTTTAAGGAGTAAAAATTGAGTAAAACGGGTATATTTTTAAAAAAATATTTGGAAATCGCCGTAAGGAAACACGCGAGTTTAGTACATTTTTCTTGCGGCAGGCCTAAAAAAGAACGACTGCTACCCTTTATTACAAGGTAGCAGCCGCTTAGTCGAAAATAATATTAATTAGTCGGCCAACAGTGTTTCCTCGGCGGCTTTGAGAATGGCAAATGCACCTTCTTTATTGGTACTTTCTGCATAGGTGCGTAAAACTGGTTCTGTTCCTGAAGCGCGTATCAGCAACCACTGACTTTTGTCGTCTGCAAAAAAGTATTTGTAGCCATCAATGTCCTCTACCCATTTAACCTCATAGTGGCCAAAGTTTTTGTAATAGCCTTCTGCGGTTTGCTTTACGATGCGGTTCTTGACTTCTTCCGTCAGGTGTAAATCGCTTCGCTCGTAGGCGAATGCGCCAACAATATCATAGATTTCCTGAATCAGCTCGGGAAGCTTCTTGCCGCTCTTCGCCATAAATTCCCAGATGACTAGTCCCATCCAGATCCCGTCACGCTCCGGAATATGACCTTTGATGGCGATTCCTCCACTCTCTTCTCCACCAAGCAGCACATCATCTTTCAACATGATTTCACAGATGTATTTGAAGCCGATTTTTACGGTATCCAATTCCAGTCCGTATTTTTTACACAGCAGCTCAACTTTAGGTGTTGTACTGAAGGCCGTGCATACCTTTCCTCCCATTCCTTTATACTTGTACAAGTAGTGTATCAATAAAAGAATGATATGGTGTGAGTCCACAAAATTCCCCTGATTGTCGTACATGCCAATGCGGTCAGCATCGCCGTCCGTAACGACGGCACAATCATACTTACCGGTGGACATCAGCGCTGAAAGTTCTTTTAAATTTTTGTGAATCGGTTCCGGCGCTTGACCGTCAAATCCGGGGTTGTAATCACAATGCAACTTCGTGATTTCTGGAAAAAGCCGTTTGATGACATTTTGCCCGGCACCGTACATCGCATCATAGACAAGGTTCAGACCGGAATTTCGGATGGCCGTCAGGTCGAAATTCTTCTCGACATGTGCTATATATTCATCTTCGAGATTAACCTCGACAATTTTACCGGACTTAATCAGATCTTGTAAGATGAGCGAATCGATGGCGGTGGTGCTCTTTTCAGGAATTATGTCTTCAATTTCCTGCACATCCGAGGGAATGAGCGGTCCGCCGAAGCTTCCTTTAAGCTTGAACCCGTTGTAGGAAGGTGGATTATGAGAAGCGGTAAGAATAATTCCCAGGTCGCACTTATGGTTTACTGCGCCCAAGGAGATCATTGGTGTTGATACGAAGCCGCGCGCCAGCAGTACCTTCACGCCGTTGGAGGCAAGCACTTTGGCAACTGTTTCTGCAAAGAGTTCCCCGGCAAACCGGCAATCATGGCCTACGACTGCCGTCGGAGCGGACGACTTTTTGAATAGCCACGCCGCCGTAGCTTCTGCTACGCGGGCTACATTCTCCACGGTGAAATCTTTAGCGATAATGGCCCGCCATCCGTCGGTGCCAAATTTAATTTTTCCCATACGTTTTAGTTCTAGGTCTTTCCGCAGTGTGGCGGAAAAAAGGACAACGAAAATAGTCTAAAAAGCCCTAAAAATCAAGCCGATTGGCCATTAGGAACGAATTCCTCGCCTATTGAGTGCTTGCTGAAATTTTCGGGCATTCGTCAGGTGTTGACTGTATGAGGCGGCAAAATTATGGTATCCGGAAAAGTCTTCCCGGGCACAGAAATACATGAAATTGTGTTTGGTGGCGTTCAGCACGGCATCAATGGATCGTTGAGAGGCTACACAGATGGGTCCCGGCGGAAGTCCACTGTACATGTACGTATTATAAGGAGAATCAATGGCTTTATAGCTGTTTAATACACGCCGTACGGTAAAATCGCCCAAGGCAAAAACCAGTGTCGGGTCAGCCTCTAATTTCCAGCCTTTACGGTAGCGATTAAGATAAACGCCTGCAATAACCGGTTTCTCGTCTTCTTTGTTTGATTCTTGTTGTACAATGGAAGCAACGATGGTGACCTGCACCGGTGTTAGTCCTATAGCGGCGGCTTTGCGTTTTCTGTTGTCGTTCCAATACTTGTCGTACTCCCGCTTCATCCGGGTGATAAATTGATCGGCTGAAGTCGTCCAATAAAATTCATATGTGTTGGGCAGAAACAAGGCCATGACATTGTCCGGGGTGAAGCCAAGTTTTTTCAGATAATCACGATCTTCAAGCAAATTTACTACCGCATCCGGTGCGACTTCAAGCTGTTCGCCGATTTTTTGAGCAAATTGTATTTTAGTACGAACGCTGGTAAACACCAATTTCACGGGCACCTGCCGTCCGGAGCGAAGCATTCCGACTACCTCCTTATTCGACATGCCGGAAGCTAATTTATAACGCCCGGGTTTTATGTGATCCGTATAATTCATTCTAATGGCTGTCCAACGAAACGTGGCTTCATCTTTCAGCCACTTCTTTTCCTCAAGAAGTTGAACTACATCCTCGAAATCTGAACCCGTAGAAATGTAGAGAAATCCATCATCAGCGGTTTGGATATTTGGAGTGTAAAGTCGCTGATAAATGAAATAACCCATGGTGGCGACCACGAGTAGCAAGGTGACAACTGCCGCCCAAAGTCCCTTAGCAATACGTTTTTTCGTGCTTTGTTTCATACGTCTTGCGCAAAGGTAATAATTGTCGTCGGCTACTGTATTAACAATTACTTCATCGTAAGCTAACAACCTGTTCATACAGTAAGTCGAAATTCGAAACAATCTAAAACGACCATGAACGACAAAGCAAAAGTACTTGTGATTGATGACGAGCCGGATATCGTCGAGATTCTCAGTTATAATCTGGGAAAGGAAGACTATGCGGTGAGCAAAGCGTACGATGGCGAGGAAGGATTACGGATTGCGCAGGCTGAACTACCTGATCTGATCATTATGGATGTGAGAATGCCCGGTATCAGCGGTATAGAGGCCTGCCGAAAACTCAAAGCAGATGAGTTGCTTAAGCATATTCCCATCTTGTTCCTTACCGCGGATTCGGACGAATACACTTCCATGAATGCACAAGAAGCCGGCGGTGAACACTTCATCACTAAGCCGATCCGACCGAACATCCTCATGGGATTGGTGAATGAGATACTTCGGTAAAACACTTTCTATAATTAGAACAATCGTATGAGAACCATTTTGTGGATAGCACCGCCCAATGAACCCTTGCGGCGTATCATTCCCTCGAGCTATCAGGATCTTTCTTTTCATTTCTGTGATTCTATCGCACAAGCTGCCGAAACAGTCCATCGAATGTCTCCTTTCCTGGTCATCATTGATGCCGATAGGCAGGAAATTTCAGCATTAGATCTTTGTTTCAATCTTCAGGATCTGGTTTCGGACTACAAATCAAATGTCATTATTCTTTCATCATCTAAAGACCCACAACTTGAAATCGATGCCTTTCGTGCCGGAGCGGTTGACTTTGTGGGAAAGCCAATTCATACTGATGCCTTATTGTCACGTTTAGTGGTTCGATCCGGAGGGAAAAAGACCAAACCTTCCGACGTAGGCATTCAGGAAAATGTGTCGTTGCGCATTGATAAGGATAACTATTCTGTTTATCTCAATCAACAGTTAGTCTTATTGTCCAGAAAAGAGTTCGAGTTGCTTCATTTACTAGCTAGCCATCCCGGTAAAGTATTCACCCGAGAAGAGATTTTTGATCGTGTATGGAATAAAAATACCGATCAAAAAGACCGGACAATCGATGTGCATATTCTACGACTTCGTAAGAAAATCGGAGAAAACAGAATTACCACTCAGAAAGGAATAGGCTACCGCCTGATGATATAACTTCTGTTTACAATTTGTTTACCATTTTCTAATATATGATTCAGTATGGATTAATATTCCCGTAATAAAGCAACTCTACTTTCACCAAAAAACAAAAAACCTGACCAACATGAAACAACTAGTACTTTTAACGGCATTTTTTATTGCCGGATTAACTGTCAAATCGCAAAGTATCATCACCGTCTCTGGTGATATTACAGCTAACACGACCTGGACGAGCAACAATATCTATCTGTTGAGCGGCTTTGTTTATGTTACAAATAATGCGGAGTTGACCATCCAGCCTGGAACGGTAATCAAGGGCGAAAAAGCCACCAAGGGTAGTCTAATTGTAACCCGCGGCTCCAAACTGATTGCAGATGGCACAGCATCACAACCTATCGTTTTTACTTCTAACGAACCTATTGGTCAGCGTACTTATGGCGACTGGGGCGGACTGATTATTCTTGGTAATGCTCCTGTGAACGATCCTGCCGGAGAGAAACTCATTGAAGGCGGTGTTGATCCGGTGAAAGGTTTGTATGGTGGAACTTCTGCCGGCGATAACTCCGGAGTACTTCGTTATGTTCGTGTTGAGTTTCCCGGAATCGCCTTCCAGCCGAATAATGAAATAAACGGTATCACATTTGGTGGTGTAGGAAGTGGAACGGTGGTTGATTATGTTATGGTGAGTTATTCCGGTGATGATTCGTATGAGTTTTTCGGTGGAACTGTTAACGCAAAGCATTTGATCGCTTACCGCGGATTGGACGATGATTTTGATACCGATTTCGGGTTCACTGGAAAAATGCAATTCATTGTTTCCTTGCGTGATTCTTCGGTAGCGGATATCTCCGGTTCCAACGGTTTTGAATCGGATAACGATGCCAGTGGAACCACCAATCCTCCTATTACCAACTGCAAAGTCTCCAATGCAACTGTTATTGGCCCTATTACCGGTTCCGGAAATACTTTCAATAGTAATTACAAGCGTGGTGCGCACATCCGCAGAAGTTCCAAGACGTCACTTTATAACTCCGCGATCGCTGGATTCCCTACCGGTTTATTGGTCGATGGTGCTAACTGTGAAGCCAATGCCAATGCAGATGAGTTGCAGGTTCGCACAACGGTTTTAGCGGGTTGTAACACTCCGCTTGCTGTTGCTTCGGGAAGCACTTTTGATATCGCCGCCTGGTTCAACACTGCCAATTATGGAAATTCCATACTGACCTTGCCTACTGACTTGAACTTGATGGCCCCCTATAATTACAATCAGCCCGACTTCATGCCTATCACAGGTTCTGCGCTACTTTCCGGCGCCGACTTCTCTGCTTCGGTATTAACCGATCCTTTCTTTGATGTGGTTACCTATCGCGGTGCTTTTGGCGCTACCGACTGGACGGCAGGCTGGTCAAATTATGGCTGCCAAAATTCCAACTATTCCGTAGGTATCAAAGAAATTTCAACGGCAAGTCCTGTTGTAATCTATCCTAATCCGGTTAACAATAACACCGCCATTCGCTTTCAGTTGACCGCCTCTACCCGACTCACCATTTCAATTTATAACATGCAGGGGCGCCTGGTTTGGACTGCGGGTGATGCTGTTTATGTAACAGGATTAAACAATATTCAGTTGCCGGCAGACTTACTGAACTCCGGAATTTATATGGTAGCTGTTACTGCTGAAAGTGGTTCCATGAACTACCGAATTATCAAGAATTAACATTGCGTTCACAATCAACAAAAGAGCGAAGAGCCAGCTGGTTTTTCGCTCTTTTGTTTTAACCATAGCATAACACTCCGATAAGGATAACATTACAGCGTGAACATAATTTTACAACAATATTACACAAACGCACACATGCTTCACCGTATTCTTTTACTTTCATTTTTATTTATTTATTCCGCTGCATCTGCAATTCAGCTTCCTGGAAAAGGCAGACTTAGCGGTAAGATTTTAGATAAATCGACGGCAGAAACTTTGATTGGTGTTCCGGTGATGCTGGAAGGTACAACGCTGGGTAGCACAACGGATCTTGATGGTAAATTCCTGATTACCGGAATTCCGGAAGGAACGTATTCGGTATCCATACGATACGTTGGTTATCAATCCAAATTGATTCAGAATGTGACTATTAAGGCGGATGATGTAACCAATCTGGAAGTGAGTCTGGAAAGCAGCAGTCAGGAGTTGAATGAGGTGACGGTAGTGGCCGAAATGAAACGAGAGAATACAGGATCTGTATTGTTGATGCAGAAAAAAAGTGCCACCGTTCAGGATGGCGTTTCTGCTGAGTCGATTAAGAGAACTCCTGACCGTAATACAGGTGATGTAGTAAAGCGAGTTAGTGGTGCGAGTGTTCAGGAAGGGAAATTCGTCATCGTACGCGGACTAAACGACCGTTATAACGGAGCCATGCTGAATGGCGTTCCGCTGGCCAGTACAGAGCCTGACCGTAAGGCATTTTCGTTTGATCTGTTTCCGGCTAACCTGCTTGATAACCTTATTATTGTAAAAACGGCATCCGCGGATTTGCCTGGTGAATTTGCCGGCGGAATGTTGCAGATCAATACCAAAGACATTCCCGACCAGGCCTTCATGAGCTTTTCGGCTGGAACCTCGTTGAATGGTCAGTCCACGTTTAAGCCGTATACAACGTACGCTACCGGAAAAAAAGATTGGTTGGGAAAAGATGATGGTACACGAGCGCTTCCCGATGATTTCCCGTCCAGTGTGGACCTGAAATCAGCTACCAACACTGAAAAATACGAAGCTTCCAAATTGCTTCCCAACGACTGGTCGCCGATTTCGGAAACGTCTACTCCACTAGCGCAGAATTATCAGTTCAGCTTTGGAAATTCTTACGAAAAGGGAAATGATCGTTTCGGATTCATTGGTGCTTTAACATATTCCAATACTCGTAGAACGTATTTGACAGAGCGTGCAGATTTTGACTTTGACGGCCAGCAGAATTTTGAATACAACGATGAACAGTATCGTTCTAACGTATTCTGGGGAGCTTTGTTAAATATGTCGTATAGAATTGGTCAGCATTCAAAGATATCCTTGAAGAATATTTACAGCACGAACGCGAACGATCAAGTGATCATGCGTACGGGCCAGGATATTGAGAATAGTCAGGACAATCGTGCCGAAGCATTTTGGTATAACTCAACTGCATTTCAAAATTCCGTGTTGAACGGTGAACACGCGTTGAATGAGGATGGTTTAAAAGTGCAATGGAATCTTGGTTACAGTTCACTTTCTCAACTTACACCAGACTTGCGCAGAATGCTTTATTATAGAGACGCCACTCCTGGAGCAGAAGATACTACCTTCTATGCTTATGTTCCCTTCGGAACAGCCTCTCCCAATTATGCCGGTAAATTCTATTCAACACTGAATGAGAAGAATTATTTTGGCGACGCCAGTGTGACTGTACCATTAAAATTTCTTGGTAAAGGTCAACAACTCAAGGCCGGCGTATTCGAGCAATACAAGGAGCGCGATTTTTCTGCCCGCGTGCTTGGTTATGTGGTCTCCAATGCCGGTCAATTCAATTGGAACTACCTTCGCGAACCCTTGAATAATCTCTTTACTCCTGAACATATCGGAAATAATGGATTCCGGATTGATGAGATCACCAATCCTTCTGATGCGTACACCGCATCGGCACAATTGCATGCCGGTTATGTAATGTTCGATAATATTCTCCATGATAAACTTCGTATCAACTGGGGCGTTCGTGTAGAGAACTTTATCCAGGAGCTTCAATCGTTCGGTTACAGCAATGAACCGGTTAATGTAAATACTAATGTTACGGATGTTTTGCCATCGTTGAATGCTACCTATTCGTTGACAGATAAAACCAATTTTCGACTGGCAGCTTCACGAACAGTGGCGCGACCTGAATTCCGTGAGCTGGCTCCATTTGCATTTTATGACTTCGTTAATGCCACTTCGGTGGCTGGTAATGCGAATATCACACGTACCAACATCACGAATTTCGATTTGCGGTATGAAATTTATCCGTCTTCCGGCGAGATTATTTCTGCCTCCTTTTTCATGAAAGACTTCAAAAATCCTATCGAACCGGTGGTGGAAAGCTCCGGAGCAGGATCTCGCCGTATCAGCTATCAAAATGCCAACCGCGGAACGGTTATCGGTATTGAAACAGAGTGGCGAAAGAAATTGGATGCTCTTACCAGTGTTCTGGACTGGAAAGAATGGAAAAATTTGATGGTGTACGGTAATGTGTGCATCATGAAATCAACCGTTGACGTGAGCAACGACAAACGTTCGTTGGGTGAGCGACCGATGCAAGGCCAATCGCCCTATGTTATAAATGCAGGGCTGCAATACCAGCATCCGGAAAATGGCCTTGGCTTTTCGCTCGCCTATAACGTCATCGGAACTCGAATTTTCCAGGTCGGTAATCAGGGTTATCTTAGTATTTTGGAAGCGCCACGAAATTTGTTGGATCTCCAGGTAAGCAAGAAAGTCATGAAAAAAGGTGAGGTCCGCTTTAATATCAGCGATATTTTGAATCAGGCAAATGTCTTCTACCAAGACCAGAACGAGAACGGTAAATTCGATCCAACGGTTGATTCCAGGATTGCTTTAACCACCTTTGGCACCACCTATTCCCTATCGTTGTCGTACAAATTCTGATACATATTGTTCATATACCTGTTAATATCCGTTCACACTTAACATTGGCATAATATTGCCGTGCAATTGAGTTAATATCAGGTTGATTATTTTGTAACATTAATCAACCTCTAAAAAGCATGGCACGCACTGTTACAAAGTTCATTATTTTATTCGTTTTTCTTATTCTTCGTGAGGCAAGCGCCTTGGCAATGGCCGAGCCGTTATTACAGCCTTCCAAAGAGGCTGTAGTTTTAGATTCTACACCTGCTCCTGCAAAAGTGTTATCTGCTGTAGAGAAAAAATGGTTTGAGAATATCTCTATACGGGGATATATGCAAGTACGGTACAACAGGCTACTTCAGACCAACGAAGATTTAGGTTGCGAGCAATGCGACAGGTCGTGGGGCGGACAAAACAGTTTTTTCATTCGCCGTATGCGAATAATATTGTTTGGCCAGATTAGTAAAAACGTTTACCTGTATATTCAGCCGGATCTTGCCAGTAGTCCAAGTTCTGACCGTTTACATTTCGCGCAAATCCGTGATGCTTATTTTGATGTGGGGATTGATGATGATAACGAGTTCCGTTTTCGTATTGGACAAAGTAAAGTGCCGTATGGTTTTGAGAATATGCAATCCAGTCAAAACCGACTGCCGCTGGATCGCGATGATGCTTTGAACAGTGCCGTATCCAACGAACGTGATCTGGGTGTGTTTTTCTACTGGGCTCCTAAAAAACAACGGGAACTATTTTCAGATTTAGTGCGTTCCGGTTTGAAAGGAAGCGGTGACTACGGAATTATTGGTTTTGGTGTCTATAACGGTCAGACCGCCAACAATCCCGAATTGAATAATGATTTACATATGGTTGGTCGTGTTACCGTGCCCTTCAAGTATAAAGAGCAAATTTTTGAAGCGGGTCTACAAGCATACACCGGTAAGTACGTTGTCCCTAAAGCCAATCTGACAACCGGTGTTAAATACAAGACCGATCTGAATTACCAGGATGATCGGGTGGCTGCGACTTTTGTTCTGTATCCGAAGCCGTTCGGGATTCAAGCGGAATATAATATCGGTAAAGGTCCTGAGTTCAATAAGGTCACTGATTCTATTGAAGTTCAAAACTTAAAAGGTGGTTATGTAACGCTTAGCTACATGATAAAAACGAAGCATCAGTTGTTTATTCCGTTTACACGTTGGCAGTATTATGATGGCGGAAAGAAATTCGAAAAAGATGCCCGCAGTTATACCGTAAATGATCTTGAGATCGGGGTTGAATGGCAGCCCTACCGTCAATTCGAGCTGGTTGTTATGTATACCATTTCCGATCGCCGCTATGAGGATTTTGCCAAGCAGGATAATCAACAGTCTGGTCGCTTGCTACGATTACAGGCTCAGGTTAATTTCTAGCGCCTAATGCTCGTCGGATCCTGGAAATGAGGCCGGGTCCTTCATAAATAAAGCCGGTGTAAAGCTGAATCAGCGAAGCACCGGCTTTTATCTTTTCCAGTGCATCGGCAGCGGAATGTATGCCGCCGACTCCGATAATAGCAAATGCTCCTCCGGATTTTTGGTGCAAATACCGGATCACTTCTGTAGAGCGCTGCTTGACCGGCTTTCCGGAGAGTCCTCCAGCACCCAGTAGTTCGATGAACTTTTTATCGGACGTCAATGGTTCCCGACGGATAGTGGTATTGGTGGCGATAACGCCGGCACATTTGCTTTCCAGAATAACGTCTACGACATCATCCAATTGATTGTTGGTTAAATCAGGAGCTATTTTGAGAAAAACTGGTCGCGTCGTTTTACCGTAAACTTGAGCCAACTCACTGTTTACTACTTGCAAACGGTTCAGCAAGTCGAGTAACGGCTTTTTTTCCTGCAACTCGCGAAGTCCCGGTGTATTCGGCGAACTGACATTCACGACAAAATAGTCAACCAGTTCGAACAGTTCTCGGAAGCATTTTTCATAATCTGCTACCGCAGCTTCATTTGGTGTGTTTTTATTCTTGCCAATATTACCACCGATTATCAGTCCGGAATGAGAAACACGAAGTCGTTTCGCCATGGCAGCTACTCCATCGTTATTAAATCCCATGCGGTTGATCAAGGCTGCATCTTTCGGCAAACGGAACAACCTCGGCTTGGGATTGCCCGACTGAGGAAGTGGTGTAACGGTACCAACCTCCACAAAACCGAAACCGAGTGCGCCCAGCTCCCGAAAAAGATGAGCATCTTTATCGAAACCCGCGGCTAATCCGATGGCGTTTGGAAATCGAATTCCGGCTACCGAAACCGCTTCACTTTTTTGAATAGGTCGACTGATTTGCCGGAGTAAAAAGTTAGCACCGGGCACTTTCCCGAGCATTCCCAACGTTGTAAACACGAGTTGGTGTGCCGTTTCGGGATTGAAACGAAAAAGAAGAGGCTTTATCAGATAACGGTAAATCACGCGCAGCAAAAGTACAAACCAATTGCAGCTAATAAAAATGTGGAGAGATTAACACTTATTAACGGACGAATCGTAGTATTTAGTCCTAATTTTAGCGTGCAATGAATCACAGCAACGGTCCATCGTTATCGGAAGTTCACGGGTCAGTGGATACTACGCATCCTAAGCTGAAGGGCTTTCGTCGTTTCTTTGCTTTTTTAGGTCCGGCTTATCTGGTGAGTGTCGGGTATATGGATCCCGGCAATTGGGCAACGGACATTGCCGGTGGAAGCCGGTATGGTTATACGCTCATCTGGGTTTTATTAATGTCGAACCTGATGGCTGTACTTTTGCAAAGTCTCAGTGCTCGATTAGGAATTGTAAGTGGTAATGATTTGGCGCAGGCTTCCCGACAAACGTATTCGCGGCCTGTCAATTTGTTTTTATACGTGCTGGCAGAAATCGCCATTGCTGCCACCGATCTGGCAGAAGTGTTGGGAATGGCGATCGGATTACAATTACTGTTCGATCTTCCGCTTTTGTGGGGCGTTTGTATTACTGTACTGGATACTTTTCTTTTGCTCTTCCTGATCAATTTTGGAATGCGAAAGATCGAGGCTTTTATTATTTGCCTGATCAGTATTATTGGTGTTGCGTTTCTTATTGAAATGTTCATCGCTCAACCGGCTGTCGGCGAGATGGTGAAAGGTTTCGTACCCAGTTTGCCGGATGAAACAGCCTTGTACATTGCTATCGGTATCATCGGAGCCACGGTTATGCCCCACAATCTTTATTTGCACTCCTCGCTGGTCCAAACCCGTAAAATCGAACGGACACCGAAATCTATTCGACGAGCGCTGAAGTTCAACCTCATTGATTCGACCATTGCACTTAACCTGGCTTTTTTTGTCAATGCAGCGATTTTAGTACTTGCGGCCTCTACCTTTTTTAAGAATGGCATGTTTGAAGTGGCCGAGATACAGGACGCTCATCAGTTTTTGGCTCCTTTATTGGGGAATGAACTTGCCCCTACTCTTTTTGCTATCGCACTAATTGCTGCCGGTCAAAGTTCTACCATCACTGGTACATTGGCCGGACAAATCGTAATGGAAGGTTACCTGAATTTACGTATTGCGCCGTGGATGCGTCGTTTGTTGACGCGTGTAATTGCCATTGTTCCGGCCTGGCTGTCTATTCATTATTTCGGCGATACAGCTACGGGAAAACTGCTGGTGTTTTCGCAGGTCATTCTCAGCCTCCAATTAGGTTTTGCCGTGATTCCGTTAATCCATTTCGTGAGCGACCGAGACCGCATGGGAGAATTCACCATACCGGCCTGGGTCAAAATCCTTGCCTGGACTTGCTCCATCATTATTGTAGGATTGAATGCCCGTTTGGTGGTAGATCATCTGATCGGATGGATGAGTGCCGGAGCTCATCCCTATATTATTTATGGGTTGGTGCTTCCGTTGGCTATGGCTGTAGGTGTATTGCTCCTTTACATCACCTTCAAACCGTTTTTAGGTAATACGAAGCGACCGCAGGCACAAGTGGCGCATCCTACCGCCTTACCGTTGGAAGTCAGTACACACGCCGCTTACCGGAAGATTGCCGTTGCGCTGGACTTTTCGGCTAAGGATCAGAAGACACTTTCTGCTGCCCTTACTCAGGGAGGAAAAGAAGCGGAATATCTGTTGATCCACGTGCTAGAATCAGCCGGTGCCATGATGATGTCTAGTGAGATCAGTGATTTGGAATTACGGATGGATCAGGAACGCCTCGAATTGCACTGCAAGCAACTCACCGATTTAGGTTATAAGGCAATTTGTAAAGTTGGTTTCGGTCGTCCGTCAAAAGCTATTCCTGAGTTGGTCATAGAGCACGGAAGTGATTTACTGGTGATGGGTGCTCACGGGCACCGTGGCTATAAGGACTTTGTGTTTGGCTCTGCCGTTAATGTGGTACGTCACCGCATTCATGTTCCAGTGCTCATTGTTCGTTGATCATCGGCTATTATTTTCTCCGTTAGCTTGTTGGTTACTGCATGATTTTGCGCTCATCGGAAGCTGAAAGTCAGCAATATCTCTCTAGAATAGTACCTTTACGGAATGGCTGACCATGCTCCTGTCATAAAAAACCGAAAAGCCGCCTACGACTACCATTTAATGCAGACGTATACGGCCGGAATTGTATTGACCGGCACAGAGGTCAAATCCCTTCGTCTTGGAGAGGCCAACATCAGCGATGCTTTTTGTCAGTTAGAGAATGATGAGCTCTTCCTCCGCAGCATGTATATCAAGGAGCTGGAACAGGCATCCTATTTTAATCACGACCCTCGCCGTGCCCGGAAACTGTTGCTCAATCGAAATGAAATCAAGAAAATCGCGGTGAAGCTGAAAGAGAAAGGTACCACGCTTATTCCTGTTCAACTTTTCTTCAATGAAAATGGATTTGTAAAGCTGGAAATTGCCCTGGCCAAAGGGAAGAAGTCGTACGATAAACGTGAAGATGTGAAGAAGCGGGATATCGAGCGAGAGTTGCGCCGCAGCGAATAAAAAAGCGTGTTTTAGTGGCTGATAAATCAACTCTTTTCTTTGATTTTCGTGAAATCAGGCCGTTGATTTTAGGATGTTCATTCACATATCAACAGCTTGTTCACAAATCAAGCCGTTAATTTACAGCTATTTAACATCTAGGGGTGGTGAAACATGCGTTAAATCATGTTAAAAGTTGTCCTTTTATTTTTAGCTTGAACGCACTTTAATCAACCAATTCTAACCAAAACTTAATTCTATGAGACAAAAGCTTACGCTTCTCGCGTTACTGCTTGCCATCTTTACGATGCAAGCGACCGCGCAAGACCGTACCATTAGTGGTAAGGTCACCTCGTCGGACGACAACACCACTGTTCCCGGCGTCAGCGTGGTTGTGGTGGGTACCACCATTGGTACCAGCACAGACATGGACGGTAATTTCAAACTTACTGTTCCTGCCGGATCGAAAATGCTTCGATTTTCCGGTGTTGGTATGCGTTCCAAGGATGTTGCACTCGGCGCTTCCAATGCAGTCGATGTTACCATGGATCCAGATGTACTGAAACTTGACGAAGTCGTGGTTTCCGCGATCGGTATCAAGCAGGACAAGAAGGCCGTTGGTTATTCCACGCAAACCGTTACCGGTGAAAACCTCACCAAGGCGGGACAGACAAACGCACTGAGCGCTCTTGCCGGTAAAGTGGCCGGTGCTCAGGTGACCACTACGGCGGGTACGCCAGGTGCTTCCGTAAGCGTTCGACTTCGTGGTGCATCGTCTATTCTCGGATCTAATGATCCGTTGATCATTATCGATGGTGTACCTATCGATAATTCCTACAACGCATCCGGTAACCCGGACGATGGCTCAAACAACTTCCTCCAAAGTGTCAATAACTCTAATCGTGCTGTGGATATCAACCCGGACGATATCGAGTCTATTAACGTCCTGAAAGGCCCATCTGCTACGGCTCTTTACGGTCTCAATGCCGCAAACGGTGCTTTGATCATTACCACCAAAAAAGGTGCTAAAAAGCCGGGCGGTGGTATGAATGTAGTAGTTGGCACCAAACTTAATTGGAGTGAAGTCAACAAACTTCCTGAACTACAGGATATGTATGTCAAAGGAACAGGCGGTGCCTATCGTAGTTATGAAAGTTCTGCCTCCGGTAGTTTCGGCCCATTGGCAGATACCACGTACTGGGATCCAAGTCAGGCTACACCGTTCAATCAATACGGTCAGATGATTGGTGCTACGCAAGCTGCATCAACACCTGGTGCTATCAAAATGACGCCTTATGATAATATGAACCAATTCTTCCGTACCGGTTTCGCTATTGAGAATAACCTCTCTGTATCCGGTGGTTCGGATGTCAACACCTACCGTGTTTCTTTCTCTCGTTTGAAAGACGAAGGTGTTGTTCCTCTGTCTGATTTCACCCGTTATTCCCTGAGTCTTGGCGGTTCTAGTGTCGTTTCCAAGAAGCTTTCTGCTTCTGGTTCCATGACCTATACTAATTCAGGTGGCCGTCGTGTGCAGCAAGGTTCCAACCTTTCCGGTTTGATGCTTGACTTGCTTCGTACGCCAATTTCCTTTGATAACTCCAACGGTAACGATGATCCTGAAGCAGAGAGTGCATATCTCCTTGCAGACGGACGTCAGCGTACCTACCGCGGTGGTGTTGGTTATGACAACCCTTATTTCACCATCAATGAAAATCCATTTAAGGATGAAGTAAATCGTTTATACGGTGCTACTCAATTGAACTATGCTGCAACCGATTTCTTAGATGTTATCTATCGTTTCGGTACCGACTTCTACAGCGATCGTCGTAAGCAAATTTTCGCGTTGGGTAATCGTTCTAATCCAGATGGACAAATTTTCCACCAGGACATTTTCTACCGTCACATCAACTCGGATCTTATCCTTAATTTCAAAGGAAAGATCAACGAAGATTTGAAGTATACCGCAACGGTGGGTCAGAACTTTTTCCGTTCCTACAGCGAGCAGATTTATGTTCAAGGTGATCAGTTAACGTTCCCTAACTTCGACAACATCTCAGTTGCATCATCTATCCTTACCCGCGAATCCGAAAGCCGTCGCTGGACGAATGCGCTCTACGGTCAGGGCCGCCTCGCATGGCGTGATCAGTTGTTCCTTGAAGTAACTGGTCGTTCCGAAGCATCTTCTACGCTTCCTGAAGATAACAACACCTTCTTCTATCCTTCGGTTAGTTTGGGTTGGGTATTCACCGAAACCCTGGATATGCCAACGGATGTTTTGTCGTATGGTAAGGCACGTATCTCCTACGCTATCGTAGGTAAAGATGCTCCGACTTACGCTCTCCAGAACTATTTCGGAACCGGAGTATTTGGTGATGGATGGACGTCTGGTGTTTCCTTCCCATTGGTCGGTACCGGTATTTCCGGTTACTCCTTGGACAACGTGTTGGGTAACCCAGGACTTAAGCCTGAAAAAACCAAATCGTTTGAAATTGGTGCAGATCTGAAATTCTTCAACAACCGTTTGGGAATTGACGTAACCTATTACAACTCTCAATCCGAAGATCAGATTCTTGCCGTTCCTGTTGCCGGTTCAACCGGATTCCAGGCACAGATCAAGAACGCTGGAAGTATGGAAAACAAAGGTTGGGAAGTCATGCTGTACGGTACACCTGTACAGACAGACAACTTCACCTGGGAAGTTACTGTAAACTGGTCACGAAACCGTAATAAGGTATTGGAACTGGCTGATGGTGTTAATGAACTATTCCTCGGCGGCTTCGAAGGTTCTGCAATTTATGCAGTTACCGGACAACCTTACGGTCAGTTCTACGGCGGTCGCTGGCTGCGCGATGGTAACGGAAACGTTGTTATCAACGAAGCTGACGGACTTCCTATTCAGGACGAGCAAGTTGGTGTAATCGGAAATCCGAATCCTGACTGGCTGGCCGGTATTGGTAACAGCTTTACCTACAAAGGAATCACCCTGAATGCATTGATTGATATCCGTCGTGGTGGCGATCTTTGGAACGGTACCCGTGGAGCGCTTTGTTTCTTCGGTATGGCTGCTGAGACAGAAAACCGTGGTTCTTCCCAAGTATTTGAAGGTGTGCGTGGTTACTATGATGCCAACAACGAACTGATCATTACTTCGGATGTAAATACCGTTTCTGCAACGCTCGATCAGAACTATTACCAAGGTATCGGTAGCGGTTTCGGTGGACCGGCAGAACAGTTTGTTGAAGATGCTTCCTTCACCCGTCTGCGTGAATTGTCTATCTCCTATTCTTTGAAGAAAGAATGGTTGAAGAAAACGCCTTTCGGATCGGTTGATGTGTCCTTCATCGGACGTAACCTCTGGTTGAGTACAGACTACAAAGGCATCGATCCTGAAACTTCCCTCACCGGAGCAGGAAACAGTCTTGGTATGGACTACTTCAATATGCCGGGCACCCGCACTTATGGTTTTTCCGTTCGTGTAACGCTCTAATTCGTTCAATCAGAAAAAAAACAGCACTATGAAAAGATTTAATCATATCATTCGAGGAACGTTGCTGCTGTCGGCAGTTGCGTTCATGACGTCCTGTTCCAAAGACTTTGGTGACGTCAACGATAACCCGAACCTTCCCACTGATGTTCCGGTGAACATTATCCTCCCTTCCACCCAGGCTTCCTTGGCGTACTCGTTTGGAGGAGATGTAGCACGCTACAATGGCGTGTTCACACAGAACGTGACCGGTGCATACCGTCAGTTCTATGCCTATAATCAATACATCTTTACCGAAGATGATTTCAACAATCTTTGGAATAACATGTATGCCGGTAACATGGCCGATTTGAATCGTATTATTCAAATTGCCGATGCAAATGACGGCAGTTATAATGCCTACCGCGGTATCGCCAAAATCACAATGGCGTACGCGTTGAGCACTATGACTGACCTGTTCGGTGATGTACCGTATCGTCAGGCATTCCAGGGAAATGATAACCCTACGCCTGCTTACGACAGTCAGTCTGACATTTACACGGTTATTCTTCCTGCATTGATTTCTGAAGGTATCGCTGATCTCGACAATACCGGTGACGATATCTTGTCGCCAGGATCTGACGATTTGATTTACGGTGGTGATACCGACAAGTGGAAGCGTTTCGCGTACGGTTTGTCAGCTCGTTTGGCGATCCATACCACCAAGCGTGATGCTTCTGCAGCTGCAACAGCTGCTTTAGCGGCCATTGCAAACGGCTTGTCGTCTAGCGCTGATGATGCTGCATTCACTTTTGGTTCTACTTATCAGAATCCATGGTTCCAGTACATCGATCAGCGTGCGGATATCTCTTACTCCACACTTGATTACTACTATGGAATCGGTTGTTTCCATACTGATACGATGCAGGCATTGAATGACCCTCGTTTTGGTAAAATGATCGATGCGAACGGTGACTATTATGCTCCGGGCTTCCCTTCTGCTTTCTACATGGCGGATAATGCTCCGGTTGCTCTCTTCACCTACCACGAGCAGAAATTCATTGAAGCTGAAGCTAAGCTCATCACCGGTGATGATGCTGGAGCACAGGCAGCACTTGCAGAAGCTGTTACCGCCAGCATGTCAGTATTGGGTGTAGATCCTGCTGATGATGCCTCTTATCAGGCCGCTAATGTGGTTTGGGGTGGTACCAATTCCGACAAACTCAACCTGATCATGTTCCAAAAATACCTGGCTAACTACCTTCAGCCGGAATCTTGGAACGACTGGCGTCGTACTGGTCAGCCTGACCTTCAGCCTAACGATGGTGCTACAGCTCCGATTCCTCGTCGTTATATCTATCCAACGAACGAGCGTCAGAACAATCCGAACAGTGTAAACGTCGGAAGTTCTTTGCAAAGCCCTCGTCTCTGGTGGGATAACTAAGAGCAATTGTCTCTCACAAAAAAGGCTGCTTCTGAAAAGAGGCAGCCTTTTTTAGTTACTACTTTGTGGTTACTTCGAATTAATTCAGTGATTTCAGGCCTTTGAACTGAGCATCGGCACAAAGCTGAACTGCTTGAGTTCTTCCGTTTCAAACGTCTGTTCGCCGGTACGTGTGATCCGTTTCATCAATTGCACTTTGCCTTCACCCACCGGAATAACGAGCACTCCACCTACTTTGAGTTGTTGTAACAAGTCTTCCGGAACAAAAGGAGCACCACAAGTGACCAGGATTTTATCAAAGGGTGCAAAGGTTGGTAATCCCTTATAACCGTCGCCGTAATAGAACTTCGGCTTATAACCCATCATCGGAAGAAATGCTGAGGTTACATCATAGAGTTCGCGCTGACGTTCTATAGTGAATACTTTCGCGCCCAGCTCTAACAACACGCACGTTTGGTAACCGCTACCGGTACCAATTTCCAGGATCTTGTCGCCTCTCTTAATGTTTAATTGTGTGGTTTGATAGGCAACGGTCGACGGATGCGAAATGGTTTGTTGCGCACCGATCTGGAATGCGGTATCGGAATAAGCCTGTTGTACAAAAATCGGATCCAGAAAAACATGACGAGGTACTTTCATCATGGCTTCCAACACCAACGGATCAAAGCGGTCTTTTCGACCTAGTTCTTCGATCATCTTTCGCCGCATTCCCTGATGCTTCAGCGTATCTTCCTGGACTGACTTGGACATAGAAGTACAAAGAAATCCTTTAAAAGGATGCATTTTTTGCCCAAAACCTCGAAATAATGAACAAAATGACGTTGGTACTACCCTTTTATTGCTTTTAAGACCGCTATCAAATTGCTACCTTCGCCGCACCAAAAACGCACCATTTCAGATGGTTAACATTGGCGTCATCGGCGCAGGCCACCTCGGCAAAATCCACATCCGCTTACTTAAACAAAGCCCCAATTTCCGGCTGATTGGCTTCTACGACGCTAATCCAGAGCAGTCCGCCAAGGTGGCTGAAGAATTGGGAGTGCTCGCATTTGAAAATGCGGATGATCTGATTGATGCCTGCGATGCCATCGACATCGTCACACCAACACTGTACCATTTCGATTATGCCAAGAAAGCCGTTCGTGCTTCTCGTCACTTGTTCATTGAAAAACCGGTTACACATACGGTAGCCGAAGGACGAAAGCTGGTGGCGTTGGTGAACGAAGCTCAAATAAAGGCCCAGGTTGGCCACGTAGAGCGCTTTAATCCGGCATTTCTGGCCGCTCAATCCTATTTCAATCAGCCGCTCTTTATTGAGACTCACCGTTTAGCAGAATTCAATCCGCGCGGCACTGATGTATCGGTCGTCCACGATCTGATGATCCACGATATAGATATCGTGTTAAGTGTCGTTAAATCGGATGTACGTAAGATCAGCGCCAGCGGAGTCGCTGTGGTAAGTGATACGCCGGACATTGCTAATGCCCGCATTGAATTCGCCAACGGTTGCGTTGCTAACCTTACCTCCAGCCGCATTTCGCTGAAGAATATGCGAAAGACGCGTTTCTTTCAGCGCGACGCCTATATTTCCGTGGACTTTTATAAAAAGAAAACGGAAGTAGTCCGACTTAAAAATCTCGAAGGAGAACCGGGACCATTGGATGTGTCCATTGATCTTGGTAACAAAGGCAAGAAACTGATTTATTTTGATCAGCCCTCTGTAGAAGAAACCAACGCCATTGGTATGGAGCTCGATTTATTTGCTGCCTCTATCTTGAATGATCAGCCAACAGCGGTACCTGTTGAAGACGGACTGGCAGCTTTGCACGTCGCTCACCAAATCAACGAAAAAATCCAGGCTTCGCTTAATATTCTTTCATGATCGTCAAACGCGCCATAGCCACGTTGTACTGTCGGTTACCCTTGATATTCGGTGGGCTGTATCTTTCATTGTTTTCTGGTTGTGAGGCGATAAATCCCGCAGAACCGATTCCGGGATATGTTCAAGTGGATTCCATTCAGTTTGAAACCAATTATGTTGTTCAAGGAAGTAGTAAGCACCGCTTTTCGGATGCGTGGGTGTATGTTGATAACGATTACCTGGGAAGCTTTGAGATGCCCTTCACCATTCCGGTATTAAAAGAAGGCACACACAAAATAAGTATTCGTGCCGGTATCATTGAAAATGGAGTATCAAGTACGCGATCCGCTTATTCAAAGCTCGTCACCTACGACACTACAGTTGTTTTGCAGCCGAATGTGACCACACCGATAATACCGCGTGTTACGTATTTCACCAACGCAATTTTTGTTGGTATGGAGGATTTTGATGACGGCGGAATAAGTCTGGTTTCCACCGATCCTGATAACGCACAGTTGCAACTTACCGCGCAAGGCGACACGAATGTTTTTGAAGGTGCTTCCGGAAAAGTTATTTTGGATAGTAATAAACCGTTTTTTGAAGTCGCCTCCGATCTCGGCTTTATCCTACCTACAACCGTTAATCCATACATTGAACTTAATTATAAAGGGGATGCAGAATTCACCATTGGGGTGATTGTAAACACCTCCGGCGGTATTTTTCAGAATCCATTGCTCAATGTGCGTGCTACAGATATCTGGAAAAAGATTTTTGTTAATATTCGTGATCTGAACGGCGGAATCCCGAATGCGTTAGCGTATAAGATCTTCATCCGTTCCAATTTGCCAACTGGCTACAGCTCGGCAGAACTTTACTTTGATAATCTTAAAGTCGTTTATTGATGAATCGTAAATTATATACACTTCGATTCATTGCTGCCGACTGGTTTGCAGCGGTAGCTGCATGGATATTATTTTTCTATTACCGGAAAACCAATATCGAAGGTGTCGTATTTGATATCAAAGCAGTGACCGGCGACGAGAAATTCCAAATGGGAGTGCTGATGCTTCCTGTGTTTTGGGTAATCTTTTATGCGCTGGTGGGCGCCTATAAGAATGTGTACCGGAAAAGTCGTCTTCGCGAACTTGGACAGACTTTCCTCCTCACCCTTATCGGTGTGTTGATAATCTTTTTTGCCCTGTTGCTGGATGATACCGTCGACAGTTATCGCACCTATTATTACACGTTCTTTACATTATTTACGCTTCATTTTGTCTGTACCTCTTTCGTTCGACTCGTACTTTCTACCGGTGTTATTCATCGCATTAAAAAGGGGCAAATCGGATTTAATACGGTTATGATCGGCAGTAACCAAAAAGCCGTAGAGTTGCTTCAACAGATGAGCACGGAATTCAGGTCTGAAGGTCACCGGTTCATTGGTTTTATTCATGTAGATGGTAACAACGACCATTTGCTTGATAAGCATATGCAACACCTGGGTAGTGTTCCGGATCTTCGTGCAATTATACTTCAGCATCAGATTGAAGAGGTCATTATCGCGCTCGAATCTTCTGAACACGAGAACATCGGAAAGATCATCAATGAACTGGAAGATATGCCGGTTATCGTTCGGATTATTCCGGATATGTATGATATACTTTCCGGCTCCGTAAAGATGAATGCGATTTTCGGGGCACCATTGATTGAAATTTCGCCGGATCTAATGCCTGCCTGGCAACAAAGTGTCAAGCGACTGATGGATATTGTGCTGTCACTTTTTGTATTGATCATTTTCTTCCCGCTCTATCTTTTTACAGCTATCGGCGTGCTGCTCTCCTCTCCCGGCCCCATTTTTTACAGCCACGAACGCATCGGCTGGCACGGTCGTCCGTTCCGTATTTTCAAATTCCGTTCTATGCGTACGGATGCGGAAAAAACCGGTCCGCAATTGTCCAGTAAACATGACCCGCGGATGACACGCTTCGGAAAGTGGATGCGAAAGATCCGCCTCGACGAAATCCCGCAATTCTGGAACGTGCTTATCGGTGATATGTCAATCGTAGGACCACGACCGGAACGCCAGTACTTCATTGATCAAATCATGAAGAAAGCGCCGCATTACCGCCATTTGCATAAAGTCCGTCCGGGAATCACATCGTGGGGACAAGTTAAATTCGGATACGCGGAAAATGTCGATCAAATGGTCGAACGTCTAAAATACGACCTGATTTATATCGAGAATATGAGTTTGGCCGTTGACTTCAAAATCATGATTTATACGGTGCTCATCATCATCCGTCATAAAGGAAAATAAATTTCAACTTTCGTTAGTAGTACGACAATGAAAAACATCACAGTAATTGGTGCGGGAACCATGGGAAATGGTATCGCACACGTCTTCGCTCAAAGCGGCTATCATGTTTCGCTGGTAGACGTTTCTGAAACGGCACTTCAAAAAGCGATGGATACGATCGCCAAGAACCTCGACCGAATGGTTGCCAAAGAGAAAATTACCGCCGATCAGAAAGCAGCTACGCTGGCGAATCTTACTACCTTTACCGCTCTTGCAGACGGTGTAAAGCAGGCCGATCTCGTTGTAGAAGCGGCTACCGAGAATGTGGAGTTGAAATGCAAGATTTTCCGAGACATGGATGCTCACGCTCCTGCTTCGGCCATTCTGGCTACCAATACTTCTTCTATTTCCATTACCAAAATGGCGGCGCAGACCCAACGTCCCGGACAAGTCATTGGTATGCACTTTATGAATCCGGTGCCAGTGATGAAGCTGGTAGAAGTCATTCGTGGCTATTCCACTACCGATGAGGTCACCGCGACTATTTTTGAGGTATCCCGGAAACTGGAAAAAGTTCCTGTTGAAGTGAACGACTATCCTGGTTTTGTAGCTAACCGTATTTTGATGCCGATGATTAACGAGGCTATTTATTCACTGTACGAAGGTGTTGCCGGCGTCAACGAAATCGATACGGTAATGAAATTGGGTATGGCGCATCCGATGGGACCTTTGCAACTGGCGGATTTTATTGGCCTCGATGTTTGCTTGTCTATTCTTAA
>CAINVI010000169.1 GCA_903854075.1 Candidatus Pollutiaquabacter sp.
GAAACTGGTGATGATGCCGATTTTGCTGAAGGAAATGCTGAAAAAGGAAATTTACGTGCAGCTCCATCTGTAGATCAAAATGGTAATCCTGATGGCGATGGAACCGGTATGAGTTGGTTCCCAGGGTATGCAATCAATGTTGAAACTGGAGAACGTTTGAATATCGGCTTTGGAGAATCTTCACGTTTAGCTCAAGATAATGGTCGTGATATGAAGTTTAATCCTTCATCACGTTCAATAATCTTTAATCAAAGCACTGGGGAAATTCTCAATGTATTAGGTGGAAAGCATTTTATCTACGTGTTTAATCACTCTGGTAACACAGTAAATGATATGCCTCGTTACGATAAAGGTGCATTTATTCGTACTAGATTATCAGATCCAACAGCTGCGAACAAACGTGCTGTGTACAAGGATGCTGCTTGGGTATCTGTTCCTCTAGGTGTTGATAATCAAGAATTCCTATCGAATGAATTGAAAGTTCGTATCCGTGTTAATCGACCTTATACCAAATTTTACAACCCATCAGACTCTACAGAAACAGCTGTAAACGGGAATCGTCCTTTGTATACTTTTAACACAGGTGACTTATATGCAAAACGTAATCAAGGTGAAACAGCAAAATCTGCGTTGGATTTAATCAATGTTGTTCCGAATCCTTATTATGCATATTCAGGATACGAGAAAAATCAGTTAGATAACCGCGTTAAGATTACCAATCTGCCTCAGGACTGTAAGATTCGTATCTATACAACTAGTGGTATTTTGGTTCGGACATATAACAAAGCTGATCCTTCAACATCATTAGATTGGGACTTGAAAAATCAAGCAGGAATTACCATTTCAAGTGGCATATACATCATTCACGTTGAAGTTCCTGGCGTTGGAGAAAAAGTGGTTAAATTCTTTGGTGTAATGCGACCAATTGACCTTGATACTTTCTAAATACTGAATCATCTATTTCAATAACAGACGAAAATGAAAAAATTCTATATCTCTCTGATTTTAACAACAACAGCTATTCTGACTGGTGTTGTTACGGGGTATTCAGGTAACGAAGATCGAATTGGCCAGGCTGGTTCTACAGAGTTAATGATAAATCCTTTTGCACGTAGTTCAGGTTGGGCTGGCGCGAATACTTCTATGGTTCGTGGATTAGAAGCTCAGTTTCTAAACGTAGCAGGTACCGCTTTTACCAAAAAAACTGAAATTCTATTCGCTACAACCAATTGGCTAAGTGGGGCAGGAATTCGCATTAATGCTTTTGGTTTAACTCAAGGTGTTGGTAAAGATAAAACTGGAACAATCGGTTTAAGTGTTATGTCAATGAGTTTTGGTGATCTTGATGTAACAACTGTAGATCAACCTGAATCAACAGGATCAACCTTTTCACCTAATTTTACCAATATTGGACTTTCGTATGCCAAGGAATTCTCCAACAGTATTTATGGAGGAATTGTATTGAGAACGATTTCTCAAAGTATTTCCGATGTTCGTTCAACTGGCGTTTGTTTCGATGCTGGTGTTCAATACATTGCTGGAAAGAAAGAAAATATTCGTTTCGGCATCTCACTTCGTAATGTGGGTCCTCGTATGAAATTTAGTGGCGATGGTCTTTCTTTCCGTGGTACAATTCCAACTACAGGCGCAACCTTAACCGTTGAGCAAAGAAATGAAGCTTACGAACTCCCTTCTCTACTTAATATTGGTGGTGCTTATGTTTTCGATTTAGCTGATAAGCATAAATTGAATGTTGCAATGAACTTCACTTCAAATTCGTTCTCTCGCGATCAGTTTCAGGGTGGTGCTGAATATGCATTCAATAAAATGTTCATGGTTCGCGCAGGTTATATGCTCGAAATGAATGGAGGAGCTGCAGCAACTGCAAGTACAGGATATACAACTGAGGGAAGAACTAGTGCATTAACTGGCCCAACTGCTGGTTTTTCTCTTGAAGCTCCTTTAAACAAAAAAGGAACTACATTTTCTATCGATTACTCGTACCGAACAACCAACCCATTTGCGGGTGTTCATACTATCGGAGCGCGAATTAACCTCTGATAAAACTAATTTTGTTTTTATAAGCAGCTTTTATAACTTAGCTGCTCAACGGAAAGACTCTTCATTGGAAGGGTCTTTCCGTTTTATATTTCTTAAACACCA
>CAINVI010000170.1 GCA_903854075.1 Candidatus Pollutiaquabacter sp.
CAATCATTATTTAAATGGAAAAAGGTAAAGTAAAATTCTTCATCGAAACCAAAGGTTTTGGTTTCATCTGTGACGAAAAAACAGGACAAGATGTCTTCGTACACGTCACCGGACTGAAAAGCGAAATCCGCGAAGGCGATGTTGTGGAATACGAAGTCACACAAGGTAAAAGAGGTTTGAACGCAGTCGAAGTACGACTCGTTGACTAACATATTTTATGGTGTTGAACAATCCGCTCCGAAAGGGGCGGATTTTTTTTGTGGGTATATTTAAGGATTGCCACCACGTACGACACTTTCAATAGTATTGCTGGTGATACGACTGATTTTTGCTACACTGGCTGGCGTGAAATCGGGGAGGATGATTGGATAGGTATGACTACTGATGCTATTTCTAGGAACGAGTTTTAGTAGATAACATCTTGTGTAGAATAATGCTGTCATGATCCTCTTGAACGACTGGAAAACGGTGCGCACTACTTCGTTTTGGTGGCTTAAGTGCTACGACGGAGGGTTCTCTTTCGGGAGGAAGTAATCGATTTACTTGCTCGCGCGGTAAATTATCTTCACCTTGTGCCTGTAGAAGCCTTCAGGAAATACCAGGTCAACTTCAACGTAATAAACAATCAAAGCATGAAAAAGCAATTATACATTTTCGTTGCCTTCTTCTTCATTCTGGCCACTGCTTGTAAAAAAGACAACGACGAAGCAACTTCGCCTACCAACGAGCAGCAAGTAGAAGCTGCATTAAACAATTTTGTGGCGAGCTTGGTCGATACGCCGCCTACATCAGCCGATATTTCTGACCGTGTAAGACAATATCTGCTGGCCAATCCTTCATTCTTCTTCGGATCTACCGTGACATTACTGGATAGTTCGGAATTGGCAACGGACAGCCCTTATTGGTACCGCTCCGGCGATAGCTTGCTGACCACAAGCTTGATGGATACCGCCTACCACATCAACGACCAGCTGTGGCTTCGGGAGCCCATTGATAGCGGCTATGCTATTTGGACGGCGCCGTATTTCGATACCGGTGGTGGAAATATCTGGATGAAAACGCGATCGGTTCCGGTTATTCTAAACGGCAGAACCATCGCAGTGGCCACAACGGATCTGGCATTGTAAGCAGCGCTGCAACCCCCGTAAAGGCCGCTGTACTCTGGGTAAATTACGAGGTTACTATCGCTTTTGACGATCCTAATCCTAACAGTCTAGCATTAGGTAATGAGGAAGTCATCACTCAAAAAAGCTATCGATCTTTTTCAGAACTTTTCGAGTCTTTGGTCCGCCACTGAATCTGCGCACGTAGTTTAAACGCACGTTGCCGGTATTGATGGAAACCGTGTTGGCATTTGCTGCCGCCAGCGACACCTTGTTGTTGGTGAACGTGAAACTGATCGCACTTCGTTCAGTGTTATACCCGCAAAAAATACGAAGGTTGGTGTTGGGGCTTAATCCTTCTGTAGTAATGGTTTTACCGTCCGCAAAATAGTCAGTACGGTTATAGTCCAGGCTCATGGAAAGAGAGCCGGTGATGTAGAAGTGACGGGCAATCACTAGTGTGTAAGCATATCCTGCATTAGGGCCAAACTCATAGAACCGCGCTTCTGTGGCCACTGCTGGTTTTTCTTTGGGAATAGTTTTAGGAATGATATTGCTGTCCGCCAAGGCAATTCCCGCGTACGATTCGCCGCCCAGAAGGAATGTTCCAGCCGACTTACGCTGCCATTCGTTTTGCAGGAAGGCGGCTCTGTAGGAAAAGCGCCGGTGGTTGAACACGTATTGACACGACAATCCGATTTCTCTTATTTTTAAATCCGGCCGTACATAATAAGAGCCATCCAACGTGCCTTTGCCTTTGGGGTCCAGGTAAAGTCCGTTGTAAAATTGACCGAAGAAATCTATGGTGAGTTTGGTGCTGTAGAAGTGAGCCTGCAAGTCGAGGTAGTTCGTTTTTCCTTTGTCCGTATCCCAATTCAAAAACGGGAAGCCATAAGCGAGATTCAAGGTGAAGTTGCGGTACGTTGCGCCAACGCCCATGTTCAAGGTGGTGTTCGGTTTGTAGTCCAGCTCGAAATCGCTCGACTTATCACCCACCAGCAAGCTGGTAGACTTACGACTGAAATAAAAGCGACCGGTGATTAGATCCGGGTACGTCTTGTAGTAAGTGGTGTCGGAAAGGTTGCGGGCTGTATCCTTGACCGTGGTAAAGGAATTGGCGGAAGCGTTGTTGATCATCACCGCACCACAATCCAACGGAAGGTAACATCCGGCAAGAAGCACTATGATTATTAGTAGTGCAGGAAATTTATTTTTTAAAGGGGTCATCCGGTTTTAGTTCACCAAAGAAATTGAATTTGAAATATAGAATAAATTGGATGAAGTTTAATTTCGATTAGCTCGGCAAAGGTGGTTCGGTAAACACTTGCGTGGAATAGTTCTCGTCCGGTGGTAGTGGTTAACGGATCAAATGTACGGATACCCATTCAACTTAGCTAGGTTTCATGGGGTACAGGAAATTGGCTGTATTTGATAGTATTAAATGATCTATAAATTAATGCGGCGTAGATTAGGAGAGGCTAAAGTCAATTCGTGTTTCGTGAATTGAGAATAGTTGAGCGTGAAAATAATTTTAGCACAAACGCCCCCTTAAATCCCGGTCGTTTTGGGATCATCGCGTTCTACTTTTTCAGAGTTCGGGTTATTCGGGTTAATGGGTTGTGAAAAGCTCGCAAGTGCTTTTCAGTTATTTGATGTCTAAGGGAGTAATGGGTAAGCCGATAATAAGGCATTCAACAGCGAAATACGACAATTGTCATCCGGAGAAGGACCAACAGCGCTTAATCTTCAGGTTATACTTGAAAAATAGTG
>CAINVI010000171.1 GCA_903854075.1 Candidatus Pollutiaquabacter sp.
CTCGGTATCTACAGTTGCAGCAGAACGTGATCGTTCTTTTTGCTCCTCCAGACAACGCGAAAACTCATCCATATCAACATCCAATCCTTTTTCACGGGCCATCAGTTGTGTAAGGTCGATAGGAAAACCAAAGGTATCGTACAGCTCGAATGCGAATGCTCCGCTAACGTGCTTGCCGTTATATTCTTCAAATTTCCGGATACCCAATTCGAGTGTCCGCAAGAACGCCGTTTCTTCCTCATGAATGACACGCATGATAAAATCCTGCTGTGCTTTCAATTCCGGAAAAATACCACTGAATTGCTCCGACAGTATCGGAACCAATTTATTAAGGAAGGGCTCTTTGAAATTAAGGAAGGTGAATCCATAACGAACAGCACGACGAAGAATCCGACGGATAACATAACCGGCTTTATTGTTCGAAGGCAACTGACCGTCGGCAATAGCAAAAGAAATCGCGCGAATATGATCCGACATTACCCGCATGGCAATATCCGTTTTCTCATCGGCGCCGTACTTGACACTGCTGCGCGTGGCGATATACTGAATCAACGGCTGGAAAACATCCGTATCATAATTCGATTTTTTATCCTGTAAAGCCATACAAAGACGCTCGAATCCCATTCCTGTATCGACATGGCGCGCCGGAAGCGGCTCCAAAGATCCATCTGCCTTGCGGTTAAACTCCATGAAGACATTGTTCCAGATCTCTATTACCTGCGGATGCCCCATATTCACCACCTCTTTTCCGTCTACCTTTTTTCGCTCCTCATCGGACCGAAGATCAACGTGCACTTCCGTGCATGGACCGCATGGACCACTGTCGCCCATCTCCCAAAAATTATCTTTCTTATTTCCGCGTAAAATCCTGTCTTCGGCAATCAGCGCTTTCCAACAATCATAACTTTCCTGATCAAACGCAAGCTTCTCTTTGGAATCACCTTCGAATACGGTCACATACAAACGGTCTTTGTCCATTTTGTAGACATCCGTCAATAATTCCCAGCACCAGCGGATAGCGTCCTGTTTGAAGTAATCACCAAATGACCAGTTACCCAGCATTTCGAACATGGTGTGGTGATAAGTATCAATTCCCACCTCTTCAAGATCATTGTGCTTGCCGGAAACCCGAAGACACTTTTGCGTGTTGGCGATACGCTTGTACTTCACCGGTGCGTTGCCGAGGAAAAGATCCTTGAACTGATTCATCCCCGCATTCGTGAACATCAATGTCGGATCGTTTTTCACAACCATTGGCGCTGAAGAAACAATCTGGTGTCCTTTACTTTTGAAGAAATCGAGGAAAGCGTTGCGAATTTCAATAGAAGTCATTGGTAATCAACTTAATTGGGTAATACGAACCCACGCCTTATATTTGCACGGCGAAGGAGCCACGAAGATAGCACTATTCGCTGAAATTCAGGAAAATGCCCAAAGTCAAATACCATTTTAATACATCGAGCCTGAAGTACGAAAAGGTGGTCGTAAGCTGGAAAAAGCGCTTGCTGCGCGTTTTCGGCTGGCTATCGACGGCGGTCGTATTCGGTGTAGTTATTATGTTATTGGCCTACAACTTACTCGACTCCCCAAAAGAAAAGCAACTACGGCGCCAGCTGGAAGAGACGTCCTATCAGCTGGATCTCCTCAAACAACGAAGCGTTCAGGTGGAGGCTGTTTTGCGTGATATCCAGGAGCGCGACAATACCATTTACCGCGTGATCTTCGAGACCGAACCTATCCCGTCTTCGGTGCGCGAAGCAGGTTATGGCGGCGCTGACCGCTATCGCGAACTGCGTGACCTCTATAATGCCGACCAGGTTACGGAAGTTACCAAACGCATGGACAAACTCTCCAAACAACTTTACGTTCAATCCAAATCTTTCGACGAAGTCTGGCAATTAGCAAAAAATAAAAGCACCATGCTGGCTTCTATTCCTGCTATACAACCGGTAGCCAACAAGGATCTCAAACGAATGGCGTCCGGCTATGGTATGCGCATCCATCCGATTTATAAGACGGCCAAGATGCACACCGGCATGGACTTCACCGCACCGGTAGGAACTGAAATCTATGCGACCGGAAACGGAATTGTTGGTCGAGTCGAGTTCAACGGAAGAGGCTATGGAAACAACGTGGTAATCAGTCACGGATTCGGTTACCAGACGTTGTACGGGCATATGAGCCGAATGACGGTGCGTCCGGGACAGCGTGTTAACCGCGGAGATCTGATCGGCTATGTCGGCAA
>CAINVI010000172.1 GCA_903854075.1 Candidatus Pollutiaquabacter sp.
CCGTTGAAGAAAAAGACGGTCAGCTTCAGGTATTTTTGGATTGATCGTTTGTAGGAATCATCGCCAGCAGATCCCTGGCTTTCAGGTCCAGCGCTTCGACAGTAATATTCGCTTTCAAATAGTAGGGCTCTCGTTGCTCCAAATGTTGACGTATTATCTCCGGTAGTTGAGCTTCGGAAACATCTTTCAACAACGGCCGATCTTCCCTACTGTTACGCAAACGACTGAATAACGCTGCCGCAGATGCTTGCAGATAAACGGTAATACCGTGTTGATTCATCCACTCCATTTGTTCGAAATGACACGGTAGTCCTCCGCCGGTTGCAACTACGATGTTCGCCATTCCTGCAGTGTCCAACAGTACGTCATGTTCTAACTTGCGGAAATACGCTTCCCCTTTTTCAATGAATAATTCACTCACCGATTTACCGGTTCTTTGCTGCACGACGGAATCCGTATCTATAAAAGGATATCCCATCAATTTCGCCAGCTCCTTACCTATTCCGGATTTTCCGCTGGCCATATAGCCTACCAGGTAAATTCTCATAACTCCTTCGTTGCAGGATCTCGTAGGAAATAACGCATCAACGGTCCGGCCGCAATACTGGTAAGTAGTGCCATTATAATTAGCGCTACAAAAAGATGCTGACCGATGATTCCGGACTTATAAGCAAGAGTACTAAGTACAATTTCCATGGCTCCTCGCGCATTCATTCCAAAGCCGACAACAAAGGCCGGCCGAAGTGATAATCCACCCATATAGGCACCAAGTACAGCCCCAAACAATTTCCCCACGGTTGCCAATACCAGCACGAGCACCACCAGTTGTAAATCAAAGAAGTCAACAAGATTCACATAAAGACCGATACTTACAAAAAACAACGGAGCGAAAATATTGGTAATGAATTGATGAATGATATCGCGCGCTTGTTCCTTGAGTGCGGCACAATCACCCAGCGCGATTCCCATGATGAACGCACCGAGAATAGCATGAATGCCCAGTGCCTCCGTAAAGGCGGCACTTAGAAAACATAATCCCAAAGAAACAGACAATAATCCGCCGGGCCAGGACAATTTATCCTGCATCCAGGGAACCAGTTTAGATAACAGTTTACGGCCTACGGTCAACATGAATAAACCGTAAAGCAATACATACAGGATAGTCAGTGATAAATTAGCACCTACACCTTCCTTCTCCATCAATGCCAGTACTACAGAAAAAATCAACCAGCCCACCAAATCATTAAACATAGCGGATGCAATGATCAGCATACCGATTTGCGTACGATAAATCCCCAGATCAAGTAAAATGCGGGCAATGACCGGTAACGCAGAAATAGAAAGAGCTGTTCCAAAAAACAAAGCATAGATTAACCTGGAACCGTTTCCGTCCCAATGAAACAATGCCGGAAAATGCCAGGAAATCCAAAACCCCAGGGTGAACGGAATGATCATGCTGGTGAGACTGGTAAACGTGGCCAGTCGTCCTTGTCGCAACACGACCGGTAATTGCACTTCCATTCCGGCGACAAAAAGCAGGAGTACTACTGACAATTTGAAAATTGCATCCAGCGAAACAGCAACGGAACCGGTTTGCGGAAACAAGGAGGTGGTAAACTCCGGAAAAAATCTGCCCAACAACGTAGGTCCTAGCAGAATACCGACAATAATTTCACCGATTAGTATTGGCAAACCTACCTTCTTTCCGAATTCTGCTAAAACGCGGGAAGCGATCAATAACAAACTGATCGACAATAATAATACGATGAATTCGGTACTGGTTAACTGACTCATCGTATCATTCCGGTTGGTCACTGAGCCGCGAATGCACAATCAGCAGATCACAAGGCAAATCAGAGAGCAAATACTCAATATCGTGGGTAAAAATCCGATCAAAAATAGATAACGAATGGTCCGGTGAATTGACAACGAGGAGATCTGCCTTGTTGTTTCTGGCGTATTGTCCCAAGGAATGACCGCTTCGTCCGGAAAGGGTAATATACTCTACTGGAATTTTTGATTGAAGTAATTCTGACTGCAGCGATACTCTTCGTGCTGACTCTTCCTGATGCATCTTTTCATGCAGCTGATCGATATCCGACGCAACAGCATCGTCTGCAAGTCCCATGGATAATACCGGCAAGTCGACCTCATTAGCAACCTTTACCATTTCGTAATTATCATGCTCTGCCAGGTACAGCGCCGTGTTGATGGTAAAAACAGTTTTTTCGTGATCGTGTCCGTTGACTACCATATTGCCGGACTTTTCCCGAACAGCGGAAGGATCAGTTAGTAATAATACTGAGCACTTTGCTTTTCGGGCAAGGTCCCTGGAAACAGATCCCATGTAATAGGTAAGCATATTCTCTTTTCGAAGGGCGCCCATAATGAGCAGGTCAACCACTTCCAATTTACAAACTCGGGTAAGGCAATCCGTTACATTACCTTGCTCCCAATAAATTCGTGCATCGGCATCGCTGAATCCGTATTTATTGAGCAGCGCAGTCAGCTGTCGTTGTTTGTCGGACGTCTTTTTTCCGACATGAATAAAGACGGCTCTTGCGCTGAAGATAGTTTGTAGGCGTCGCGTTTCAGCAATCAAAACCTCCAGTCGCGGAGAAAAAGCAACTGCAAGCGCAATCGTTTC
>CAINVI010000173.1 GCA_903854075.1 Candidatus Pollutiaquabacter sp.
GTCCATGCCGCTGTCAGTGGCTTCCCATTCGATGACTTCCGGCACCTGCTCGACGTCCATCGACACGGTGAATTTTATTTCTGATTGTTTCATGAAAAATTAATTCGTGCGTTTTGGTTTATAGCGTGATTCCTGAAATAGCGCATGAAGATCTTTGATCGCCATCAAGTCTTTTAATTTCAATTCCGGATGTTGTTTCATATACGACTGTACCATACGTAACCCAATGAATTGCCCAATATTTCCCGGCGACTCTTTTGGAAACCCATTTGTTGTAGGACCTTCTCCCACATATTTCATCATCACGTTCGGATCTTTAACATACAGTAATTTGTTTTCTATAAAAAAGCTCCAGACAATTCCCTCATTGGCCGAACACCACTTAGACTGTATGCTGCTGTAACCGGAACGAACGGAATCCGGCTCTTCCGGCAGCAACACCGACAGTGCATATTGAATACGGCCGGCTGCAATCATTCGTTGGAGCAGATCGGACTCTAATTCGTCGGGCATAAAATCACTTTGCAACCATCCTTTCATCGCATCCGAAACGATGTACTCTTTTGTCATTCGCCGTTGCAAATACGCCGGTAACGGCGGCTCAAGTGTCGGATAAAAACGGTTGTCCGGATTTAAATACATGTCCAGTGCAATAGCCAGGTGTGTGGAATCGCAAATGATGGGATACGAAAAAACAGAGATGGTCGTTAACACTTTCGGAACCGGCTTACCGGGAAATTCAGCAGCATACCGCCCAAACGCAGCTTGCAACCGACGATCGTATTCGCTGAAATCAGCATACTTTGAATTACATGCCGCATATACCGCCAGGAAATTGGTATCAGTAATAAACGCTTGGATATTTTGCTCTTGCAGCACACTGTCGCGACTTCCCAGCCGCGTGAGTTGCCAAAGAAAAATGTCGAAAAACGAGCCGTATTTTCGCGCAAGTACTTCCGCTCGACGACCTGGCATAAGGCTATCGCTGAACAGATCCTGCTCAAAACGCAATACCGTACTCGCTGAATTAGAAACCTGCTGCGGCTCCTTTTGCTGCGATCGGTCACCGCACGCTTGTAACGCGAAAAAGACTGCTGAAAAGTAGCAGACGGCACGTAATTGAGAAGGCACTAATTTTAGTATCATTGCGACGTAAAACACTTCACAAAGATGAAAAATCTATTCTTATTAATTACGCTGCTGACCGCGGTTCTTTTCACAAAAGCTCAAGACAGCGCCCGCGCGGATGTAGATCCTAATTTCCATTTTGGCATGAAAGGCAGCCTTGGGCTGGCCTGGTTACGTAGTGATACAAAGACCGTTGAAGGCGATGGCAGCATTTTTCGCGCTTCCTACGGATTTATTGCCGACTTTAAATTCGCCCAAAACTATGCTTTCTCCACCGGTGTTGACATCAATTATAAAGGTGGAAAACTGAAACGTCAGGTTGATACGCAGCAAAATGACTCTACTCTCCTCACACAAGTGTACGAACAACGCACCCGAGTAACTTACGTGGAGATCCCACTGACCGTCCGCCTGAAAACAAACCAGATCGGTTATGTGAAATATTATTTGCAAGTAGGTCTGGCGCCTGGTTTCAACGTTAAAGCAAGTTACGATGCGGACATCGACCAGGAAACAAAAGTAAATGGCGCTATCGTAAATAATGAAAAAGTTGAGCTGGAAGATGAAGACCTCAGCAAGGATATCAACTTCTTCAATATGAGTATGATTATCGGTGCGGGTATCGAATACAACCTGACCGGCACAACCAACCTGATTACCGGTATTACATTCAGTAATGGATTCCTTGATATTTCCGAAAAAGACTCGGACGATCCGGTATTGAACGACAGCAAACTGAACTCCAACATGATTTCCCTCAACGTCGGGATCTTGTTCTAAATTTCCAAAAGATTATACCTTTACCACCGTATAGCTCGTCTATACGGTTTTTTTACGACCATGCGGATCGCACTCAGCCAACTCAATTTTATTATCGGTGACTTCCAACAGAACACCGAAAAAATGCTGCAGCAGATTCAGCGGGCACTAGCTGAACGTGCTGATCTAATCGTGTTTCCTGAGTTGTCTGTTTGCGCCTATCCACCACGCGACTTTCTCGAGTTCAACGATTTCATTCAACATTGTCAGAAAGCGGCCGAAACCATTGCCGCTGCCTGTAACGGCATCACTGCCATTGTCGGACTTCCGTCTGTCAATCCGCTTCCGGAAGGAAAAAACCTGTACAACGCTGCTTATGTGTTGCGCGACGGCAAGGTAGTCGACCGCGTTTACAAAGCCTTGCTGCCCACTTACGACATCTTCGACGAGTACCGCTACTTCGAACCGAACCGTAGTTTTCATTGTATCGAAATAAACGGCGAAAAAATTGCTCTAACGATTTGCGAAGACCTCTGGAACATTGATGAAGATCCGCTTTACGTCACTTGTCCGATGGAAGAGCTTCACCGCGAGCAGCCCGCGCTGATGATCAACATCGCGGCATCACCCTTCGACTATTCACACGCTGACGAACGAAAAGCCGTCTTGAAAAAAAATGTCAGTAAATACAACCTTCCACTGCTGTACGTTAATCATGTCGGTGCACAAACCGAAATTATTTTTGACGGCGGTTCGCTTGCCCTCGACAAATCCGGAAGAGTTGTTACGGAACTCGATTATTTCCGGGAAGACTTCCGAATGGTCAC
>CAINVI010000174.1 GCA_903854075.1 Candidatus Pollutiaquabacter sp.
ACAAAAGCTGTAACGCCCATAGCAACGATAATTAAAAAGGCAGAGGATGTTTGGGACGAGGTGATGGCTGCAGGCATAATTCATGGATTTCGTAACGCTCAGGTTAGTGTAATTGCGCCCACAGGAACTATTGGTTTGTTAATGGATTGCGATACAACTGGCATCGAGCCGGAATACGCTTTGTTAAAAATTAAAAAAATGGTAGAAGGAGCCACACGGCAACTTTATAACCGGCAAGTAGTTTCGGCATTACGAGTATTGAACTATACGCCTGATCAGATAGATGCATTCATTACTTTGTTGCTAAACGAGGGAGCTCAAAAAGCCGTTGGGTCGTTGCACGAAAAAGATAGCGCTGTATTTGCCTGTTCGTCGGACGGCGGAATTGCTGTTGCCGGTCATCTTCAGATGATGGCGGCTGTTCAGCCGTTTATTTCCGGTGCTATTTCTAAAACGGTAAATTTTCCCAACACTGCCTCTCGACAAGAAGTGGCCAGCTGTTTTTTATTGGCATGGCAGCTCGGGTTGAAATCGATTACAGTGTATCGTAATGGTTCTAAACTTTCGCAGCCCTTACTCGAATCTTCAAAGCATCAGGCTGTGGAAAATCAGGAAGGTGTATTTAACTGTCAGGAGTGCGGTTAAAAGAAAATCACTTCCAACGTTTTGTTCACTATCCACGCCGTGGAGATGCTCTAGGTTGCAAGTAAACTTCATTGTCGGACTTTCGTCATGTTCAGTGATTCTCGGAGTGAAAAATCGGTTTCACCAAAATGTCTAACGTCTTTTTTTACGTAATAATTATTCAAGCCAATGGTATACCGTGAACGGAATTGACAATCTTTACCGTTTTCTTTTCCTTTTCGTTCAAGAACCATGATGATATCATTCCCGTCATTTACTGCTAAGGTGATCAACCAGCTATCCTGATTGATCATGACACTTTTTGCATCCGCGGAACAGTGAAAACGGAGTGAATCAATCCGCATGATTGAACTGTTGGTGTAAATATGGAGGATTGTATCTCCTTCGGATCGATTGTTGGCAAAAACACGCAGTGAATCCATTAATCCGGTTGGAGAAACGATTATCTGACTGCCGGACCAGGAACATTCCATGCGCTGGAACGCCTCGTGGCAGACTTTGGTCTTATCCTGACCATGGACTAGGTACGGGAAGAGCAGTGTGGAAAAGAAGAAGGTGCAAAATAAGACAGGCCGTAAGGTCATTGACGTAGGAATTTTAATCGAAATTTCTGAAAAATGATCGTATGTAGTACTATAAGAAGCAATTATTTAAATCTAAGGGCGACTTGTTATTAATTTATGCTGAAAGTCATTCGTTGAACTACTTTATCGCATTATTATTGCAAAAAAATAGTTTGTTATGGACGCAACTCATCTCCATTTGCTCTTCAACCATGTAGGTATTCTTGGACTGCTGTTTTCAGCATGTATTTTACTTGTGGCGATCCTGCTGAAATCCGGTATATTGAAGCGTACCGCTATGACGGGCTTTGTCATAGCCGCAGTGGCAGCAGCAGTTACGATGAATACCGGAGAAGGCGCTGAGGAGACTGTTGAGCACATCAGTGGCGTGGCGGAAGCTGCCATTCACGAGCATGAAGAGGCTGCAGAATCTACCATTTGGCTGGTGGGTGTTTGTGGACTGCTTTCATTGATCGGATTGATTTTCTATTTCTTGTCGAGAACCATGCCGGCTGCGTTCTATGGGTTATTACTACTTGTTTCTTTGGTCGCATCGGCAATGATTTTTAATACCGGTCGCTTAGGCGGTTTAATACGCCATACAGAGTTGTCGGGAACAGCTCCGGCGCCTGATTCTGGCCACACAGCGCCTGCTGGTGAGGAAGAACATGCCGATTAAAAAGGATAGCTACTATAACGCTGTAAACTTATTTTACTGCAACTTGTTATAAATGCGTGGAGCACGATTATTTTCCTACTTCGTACGTTGAAATTCTAGCGCGAGTAGCTGCAATTGATCCGGTAAAATATGGGCAAAGTCGTAATTATTTGGACGGCGCTGTTACGAGATTGTCACCCTATATTTCACGCGGCGTTATTTCAACACACTTTGTATATGATTCCCTGCTGCAGCAAAACTTCGATTTTCCGGCGGTAGAGAAATTGGTGCAAGAGTTAGCCTGGCGAGATTATTGGCAATTGATCTGGGTAGAAAGGCAAGCAGCCATCGAAGCTGACCTGCGCTCACCGCAACTTCCAGTTGTGTCATTCGGTTTGCCGGTTGCTTTTCAGACAGCTTCTACTTGTGTTGAAGCCATTGATGCTGGTATTCAAAAATTATATTCTACGGGTTATATGCATAATCACATGCGGATGTATGTAGCATCCCTGGTTTGCAATTTTGCCCATTGTCATTGGAAAGAACCGGCACGGTGGATGTATTATCATCTGCTGGATGGCGACTGGGCCAGTAATGTGCTTAGTTGGCAATGGGTAGCCGGCTCCAATAGCAACAAAAAGTATGTCTTCAATCAGGAGAATCTGAATAAATATTCAGGTTCTGCGCAGCGAAAGACATTTTTGGACACAGAATACGAAGACTTGCCGTTATCAACGGTTCCTGCGGAATTTCATCAGGTGAGTTCGCCGGAGCTTTCCTGTATGTTGCCGTTGACTTCATTACCTGAATTGGACCACTCCTTACCATTGCTCATTTATACATCTTACAATCTGGATCCGGTTTGGCAGGTGGATATAGCCGCTAACCGAATATTGTTGCTCGAGCCTTCACACTTTGCTAATTACCCGGTTTCAGAAAAAGTGCTGCGCTTTATTTTTTCATTATCGGCCAACATAAAGGATTTAAAGGTTTTTGTAGGAGAATTTTCGGAATTGAAAAATGCTTACACGGGAGATCTTATTCGTTACAAAGAGCATCCTTTTTCTTCTCACTTTACGGGAATAGAAGATAAGCGATCCTGGCTAACAACTGTCAGCGGCGAACATTCTTCCTTTTTTGCTTATTGGAAAAAAGCCAAACGCCAATTGGAATGATCTCGATATGACAAAAGTCATGTCATTGATGGTACATTTGATTGAAATTCGCCTCTTAGTCATTTATCTAATCAGACTGGGGCTTGGAAACCACTACTACTGTAAAAGTCAATTGTTACCATTGTGGCGATGAGTGTCGCAATCTACCTCTTCGATTTAACGATAAGGAGTTCTGTTGTGAAGGTTGCCGATTGGTATATGAGGTTCTCCAAGAAAATAATTTGTGCAGTTATTATCGATTTAATGAGAAGCCAGGCATTTCGCCGGAGCAGAAAGTAGAGGGTCGGTTCGGATATCTTGATGATGCTTCGGTAAAGAAAAAGCTGGTCGTTTTTGATGACGGCAAGTTTGCCACAGTCAATTTTTATATCCCTAAAATGCACTGCAGCAGCTGTATCTGGCTGCTTGAAAATCTTCAACGTATCAATGCCGGAGTAGTCCGATCACGTGTCAATTTCTTAAATCGCGAGGTGAACCTGGTCTTTCGGCAGGATCTTCTTTCTTTGCGACAGCTGGTTGAATTATTGTCGATGATCGGTTATGAACCCGTAATTCGACTGGATGATCTTGATGACCGTAAAAAAGCTAAAAAAGATCATTCGGTGTCCTACAAAATTGGTATTGCCGGTTTCGCGTTCGGTAACATTATGCTCTTTTCGTTTCCAGAGTATTTTTCCCTTAGTGATGCTACAGATCCTGGTTTTAAAGGCGTATTTAGCTACATCAATTTTTTCTTATCCCTGCCGGTTTTCTTTTATTGTAGTGCCCAATTTTTCACTTCGGCAGTTCGAAGTGTCAATCAAAAGTTTTTAAACATTGATGTTCCTATTGCGTTGGGAATTCTGGTCATGTTCGTTCGCAGTACCTACGAGATCTTTTCCGGTACCGGTCCTGGTTATATGGATACGATGGCTGGATTGGTGTTTTTTATGTTGCTGGGACGATGGTTTCAGGATAAAACCTATAAGACACTCTCGTTTGATCGCGATTATAAATCGTTTTTCCCGGTGTCGGTAATGGTAAGGCGACAGGCATCAGAATTGGCTATTCCCTTGTCTGAACTTCGCATTGGTGATCGTATGCTGATCCGTAGTGAAGAAATTATTCCTGCTGACGCGGTACTTATACAGGGCGACGCATTTATTGACTATAGCTTTGTTACCGGTGAATCGTTGCCGGTTCGTAAAGCCAATGGTGAATTATTGTATGCAGGTGGACGCCAGCAAGGCGGTTTGCTGGAAATGGAAGTGGTAAAAGAAGTTTCCCAAAGCTATCTCACGCAGTTGTGGAATAATGACCGGTATATCAAGAAACACGATGATGGTGTATTTCAATTATTGGTAAATCGAATCAGTCATTATTTCACGTTTGTAATCGTAGCAGTAGCTGTTATTGCGCTCTTTTATTGGGCTGCAACAGGTGATTTCCCGCGTGGTTGGAATGCTTTTACCGCCGTGCTGATAATTGCTTGTCCGTGCGCATTGGCTATTTCATCACCATTTACGCTGGGAAATATCCTTCGCATCTTTGGTCGTAATCGATTTTACCTGCGTGGTTACGCTGTTATCGAGAAGCTCGCTAAAGTGGATACCGTGGTGTTCGATAAAACAGGAACATTGACGCAAAATGAGCGCTCCCAAATCAGTTATTCCGGTCGTGACTTGCAACGAAAGGAGTTGTCAATGATTCGTTCGCTTGTTTCACAATCTACACATCCGCTCAGCCGGATGCTTATGGCACATTTGGACGGTACGGCACAGCTTGGGGTTAGCGGTTTTGCCGAATACCCGGGAAAGGGAATTGAAGGACATGTTGAAAATACAATAGTTAGAGTTGGCTCCGCTGCATTTGTCAATGCACAAGGATTTCAATCAAACGCTGTTGATACGGTAGTTTTTGTAGCGCTCGGTAATGAAGTGGCTGGCAAATTCAGTATTGCCAATTCGTATCGTACAGGCGTACGGCAGTTGGCCAACCGCTTGCGAACAAAGGGTTATCGTACCGTTGTTTTGACCGGCGATACTTCTGGCGAAGAGACCTCATTAAGGAGCCTTCTGGGGATAGAGGCGGAACTTCGTTTTCAGCAGTCTCCCGGCGATAAATTAGCGGCCATTCAGGAGTTTCAAGAAGCGGGCAGCAACGTTCTTATGGTTGGTGACGGACTCAATGATGCGGGCGCTTTAAAGCAGTCGGATGTTGGTATTTCTGTTTCTGATGACATCAATAATTTTTCTCCGGCCTGTGATGGAATTCTTGATAGTGCTTCTTTTTCTTCACTGTCAGCTATTTTAGATACGGCCACGGCTAGTCGACGTATAATAATTGGGAGTTTCGTTATAGCATTAGTATATAATTTAATTGGATGTTGGTTCGCCGTTCAAGGAACGCTTTCGCCGGTAATCGCAGCGGTACTCATGCCACTAAGTACCGTAACTATCATCAGTTTTACGACAGGTATGTCCAACTTGGCGGCTTTCAAATCAGCTAATTCGCTGTAATAGAATCAGTACGTATCGTTTAAGTGGCATGACGAAAGTCAGTTGGTTAATTGACAATAGTCAGATGGCATCGTTAGGGGTGAGGATACTTTTGAACCACTGTCATAGTCCGCATTTATGAGCGTCATTTTTCTGCTAATTCTGTTCAGTCTGCTGCTGGCTTTCGTTTTCCTCTACGCTTTTATCTGGAGCGTACGCGATGGGCAGTACGATGATGAATACACTCCTTCGGTTCGCATCTTATTTGACGATGAAGCAACGCAACAGGAGCCGGCTTCTTCTGGACAGGATTTAAATCAATCAAACAGCTAAATAACCAACAGATTTATATGCTTACTGAGAAATTCAAGTACGACAACCGAATTGTTCGTGATTTTGGAATTGCGACGGTCCTTTGGGGTGTTGTCGGATTCATCGTCGGATTGTG
>CAINVI010000175.1 GCA_903854075.1 Candidatus Pollutiaquabacter sp.
CGACTGGTGTTTTATCGGTGCGCCGGAAGACCATGTGCATACACCGGACGAAACCGTGCATAAAAAAGATATCGAGGCGATGTTCGCCTTGTACCGCTGGCTAATGGAAAAACTGTAAGCAACAGCACGGAAAAGTCGATAACTAAAGCGCTGTTAAAAATACTTTTTCCAGGCCTCCAGAATTTCCGCTGGCACAGCCGTCGGCTTTCCAGTATCTTTTTGAATGAACACCAGCGTGGTCGAAGCTACAGTAATCACTTCGCCCGCAGCGTTCAACACTTCATAGTCGAACTTAATTCGCGCTCCCGGCAATTCGGGAATGGTAGTACGAATCGTCAATTCATCGTCATAATAAGCCGGACGGCGATAACGAATGGTGAAATCAAGCACCGGCAATAATATACCGCTGTCTTCTAGCGTACGGTAACTGAAACCAAGTTCGCGCAGCGCCTCGACTCGCGCCACCTCGAAATACGTGGCATAATTTCCGTAATACACATAACCCATACGGTCTGTTTCGGCATAGCGCACCCTGATTTTAGTCTCGGTCTTGTACATGATCGGAAATTCGTTGGACAGCGAAGATAATCAGGAACCTTTTTCTATACTTGCATCCCCATTTTATTTTTAAGGCATGGCAACAATTGTCTGCCGGAAAAATTATCGTATCTTGAAGAATTGACTGTAAATCCATTGAGCTCACGACTTCTACTGTTCTATATTTTCGCCTGGTTCAGCTACGGCTGTTCGGTGACAGACGTGTCGCAGGTACAAACACAACAGTATATAATGAGTGATTCCTTGTTTGCAACGATTGATTCCGGCATTTATAAGTTGTCGGATCCGTACCGACAACAGTTGAGCAAACAGATGCTAGAAGTGCTTTGCACCAGTTCAGTTGCCATGGAACGTGGAAATCCCGAAGGATTGCTGGGTAATTTTGTGTCGGACGTCAGCTTGTCGGAAGGTAATCTGGAAATAGCATCCCGCTTTTCAATAGAACAGGCCGACTTTATCATACTGAACAACGGCGGATTGCGCAAACCATTACCCAAGGGACCTATTGCGCTGGGCGATATTTACGAAGTGATGCCTTTTGAAAACCAACTGGTCGTACTCGAATGTCCGGCACGACTGGTACAGCAGCTCGCCGATTTTATCGCTTCTAAAGGAGGAACGCCGGTATCAGGCATACGTTTTCAACTGGATAAAAAGTCGGGGCGCGCCACCGGTATACACATCAATGGATCAGCATTAGATACATTAAAAACCTACCGCGTAATGACAGCCGATTACCTGGCCAACGGCGGCGATCAGTTTGATTTGTTCAAGGAAGCCAATAAACGTACCGAACTTGGGCTGAAAATTCGTGATGCGCTGATTAACTATGCGCGAAAAGCCGGTAACCGCGAGTAACTGCTGCAACCAAAACTAGACGGAAGAATTTCATATGTCGTTGAATAGAAGAACCTTTATCCGAAATGTTGCCGGCGCTTCTGTGCTGGTCGGCTCCGGACTATGGTCGCCGGAAAGCTGGGGCGCGAGCGCTTTCAAACTCACGGTGTTGCATACCAACGATGTACACAGCCGCATCGATCCCTTTCCTATGAACGACCCGAAATTTCCGGGGATGGGTGGATTCGCGCGGCGCGCAGAAGTTATTCATCGCATACGCGCTACCGAAAAAAATGTACTGCTGCTGGATGCCGGCGATATCTTCCAGGGTACTCCCTACTTTAACCTCTTTCAGGGCGAGCCGGAAATCCGACTAATGCGGGAAATGGGATACGATGCCAGCGCCATTGGTAACCATGATTTTGACGGCGGCATGGACAATCTGGCGGTACGGATCCGGGAAGCCGGTTTTCCATTTCTTTGTGCCAATTACAATCTCTCCGATTCGCCGCTCTTTGCGTCTGCGCTTCCCTATCAGATCTTTAAAAAAGGAGGACTTAAAATCGGAGTTTTTGGTTTAGGTATCGAACCCAAAGGACTGATTGATACTGCAGTAAGCAAGCGGATTATTTATTCCGATCCGACTGTCGAAGCAAAGAAAATCAGCACTATCTTACGGGAAGAAGAACACTGCGATTTGGTGATTTGTTTGTCTCACCTGGGCTACAATTACAAGGAAAAAAAAGTAAGCGATACGGTGATCGCAAGAGAAGTTTCAGGCATCGATCTGATCATCGGCGGACATACGCATACCTTTCTTGACGAACCCGTCAAAATACAAAATCCCATAGGTAAAAACGTCCTCGTCGCGCAAGTAGGCTGGGCAGGAATTCGTCTGGGACGTATTGATTTTTTCTTTGACGAAAAGCGTCGAAAATCAGCCACTTTCACTCTGAGAGAAAATATTTCTAGAAAAACAATAGCAGGATAATTTTTTTATTTGTTGAATTATTAACACATTTGCTAACCGATTTTTGAACACACCATGAGACACACCCGAACACACCAGCTTTTGACTGTGAACAGCGTGATGGTTTCGTTCAACTGATCAACAAAAAACTTAACCAACAAAAACTTTTTTCTGAGGAGACGATTATGGAAAAAACCTGCGAGAGTGTTTGGAAGAAATGCCTCCAGATCATTAAGGACAACGTCAGCCCACAAAGTTTTAAGACGTGGTTCGAACCGATCAAGCCAGTAAAACTGGACGGTAAGGTTCTTACCATTGAAGTGCCTAGCCAATTTTTCTACGAGTGGCTGGAAGAGCACTACATCACCTTACTCAAAAAGGTGATTCGTCAGCAACTGGGTAACGACAGCCGATTGGAGTACAGCATCGTAATGGATCACGGTACGGCCGAAAAACCGTATACGGTAAAATTGCCTACCAAATCATCTGCAGAACCTAAAAACACGCCGGTGAACGTTCCGATGAACGGAAACAATTCGATCCGGAATCCTTTTATCATCCCCGGCCTGAAGAAAGTCAATGTCGAGTCGCAACTCAACATTAATTATACCTTCGACACCTTTGTAGAAGGCGATTGCAACCGTTTGGCGCGATCAGCCGGTTATGCCGTATCCAACAAGCCCGGCGGAACCGCATTCAATCCCTTACTGATTTATGGTAATACCGGCATGGGAAAAACCCACCTGGCCCACGCCATCGGTATCGAAATCAAAAATCAGCATCCCGGCAAAACCGTTCTTTACGTTACGTCCGATAAATTCACGTTACAGTTTATTGATGCGGTAAAGAATAACGAACAAAACGATTTCGTACACTTCTATCAGATGATGGACGTGCTCATCATCGATGATATCCAGTTTTTCGCCGGCAAGGAGAAAACACAGGATGTATTCTTCCATATTTTCAACCATTTGCACCAAACCGGCAAACAAATCATCCTGACGTCCGACAAGGCGCCGGTCGATTTGCAAGGCATGGAGCAACGTTTGCTGAGTCGCTTCAAGTGGGGACTCGCCGCAGATCTGCAGATGCCTGATCTGGAAAGCCGTATTGCTATCCTGAACCGCAAGATGTATCAGGACGGTATCGAACTTCCGAAAGAAATCGTGGAATATATCGCGTACAGCATCACCTCTAATATCCGTGAGCTCGAAGGCGCGCTGATTTCCATCCTGGCACAGGCTTCGATGAATAAGAAAGCCGTTACGCTGGAGCTGGCCAAGCAGATGATTGACAAGTACGTGAAAAACACCACGCACGAAGTCTCCATCGACTACATCCAGAAAGTAGTTTGTGATTATTTCGACCTGCCAATTGAGATGCTTAAGTCTAAAACACGTAAGCGTCAGGTGGTACAAGCGCGTCAGATTGCGATGTACTTTGCCAAGAGTATGACCAAATCATCCTTGAGCAGTATTGGTGCGCATTGTGGTGGTAAAGACCACGCTACCGTGCTCCACGCCTGCCGTACGGTCAACAACCTGATTGAGACCGATAAGAAGTTCAAAGCCAGCGTACAGGAGCTTCAAAAGAAGATTTCCATTAACGCTAAATAAAACGTTAGAACTCCCTGAAAGACCGCCGCACAACACGGCGGTCTTTTTTTTACCTTCACTTCAGCATTTCACCCTCTTCGCAACCATGACGATACGAGAAGTAAGCAGCGACCGTGACCGGAAAGATTTCCTGGAGCTCCCTGTCCATCTCTATAAAGACGACTCGAACTGGAGTCGGCCGTTGGATAAAGATATTGAAGCTGTTTTTGAGCCTTCAGAGAACAAATTCTTTCGCCACGGAAGATGCACGCGCTTTCTATTACAGGACGGCAAGGGCGAAACGATAGGTCGAATTGCGGCGTTTATCAACGACCGCACCGCCAAGAAGGAAGCGCAACCAACTGGCGGCGTCGGATTTTTCGAATGTATCAACGATCAGTCGGCCGCCAATTTACTGCTGGATACTGCGAAACAATGGCTCGCCGAACGCGGCATGGAAGCAATGGACGGACCAATCAACTTTGGCGAACGCGACAGCTGGTGGGGTATGATTGTAGAAGGGTTTGATCCGGTACCTTACAAGATGAATTACAATCCTCCGTATTACAATACGCTTTTTGCAAACTACGGATTCCGGACCTACTTCGAGCAATGGTGCTATTCTTTGCGGGTCCACGAGCCCTTGGCGGATAAATTTCAGATTCGTCACGAGCAGCTGAAAAAAGAGAAGAACTACAAAGCGGTTCACCTGAAAAAATCATCGCTGGAAAAATTCGCGGAGGATTTCCGCACGATTTACAATAAGGCCTGGGCAAAGCACGGCGGCGGAAAAGAGCTGGAGTCGAAGCAAGTGCAGCAGTTCTTCCGTAAGATGAAACCGGTGATTGATCCGAAAGCTGTATGGTTTGTGTACTATGGCAACGAACCCGTAGCCATGTTCATCAACTTGCCAGATATCAACCAGTTGTTTCGGCAGTTCAACGGAAAATTCGGTTGGCAGGAGAAGCTGAAGTTTCTCTGGAAATTAAAAACCGGAAAAGTGAACAAGTTGATCGGGCTCGTATTTGGCATTGTACCAGAACATCAGGGTAAGGGCGTCGACAGCTTCATGATTGTGGAGAGCGCCAATTATATCCGCAAACACACGCAGTATAAC
>CAINVI010000176.1 GCA_903854075.1 Candidatus Pollutiaquabacter sp.
AATCATTCAGCGCTTACGAAAACATCTTGGTGACCGGGTAGGTATTTATCATTCACGATATTCCGGCAATGAACGGGTGGAAGTTTGGAATCAGGTATTGAATTTCAGTGCCGCCGATGGTCGGAAACCGCGTGGCCAGGTTATTCTGGGAGCACGTTCAGCGCTCTTTCTGCCGTATTCCAAATTGGGATTGGTGATAGTAGACGAAGAACATGATTCTTCGTACAAGCAGCAAGATCCCGCTCCTCGTTACCATGCCCGCGATTCTGCCGCCATGCTGGCCCGTTCTTTTGGAGCTAAAGTGATTCTTGGCTCAGCCACGCCGTCGCTCGAAACCTATGCCAACGCCCGCCAGGGAAGGTTCGGATTAGTAACGTTGACGGAACGATTCGGGGGGATACGTTTGCCGGAAATCATCGTGACAGATATACGTGAAGCTGCACGAAAGAAGCTGATGAAATCACATTTTTCTCCGGTGATGATGGATGCGGTCAGTGCAGCCTTTCAGGGTAAGGAACAAGTAATACTTTTTCAGAACCGGCGAGGTTTCTCTTCGTTCCTGGAGTGCCGGCAATGTAGCTGGATTCCTCATTGCAAGAATTGTTCGGTTACGCTGACGTATCATAAATTCTCCAGGCAATTAAAATGTCATTATTGTAATTACACACAGGATATCCCGTCGAATTGCCAGCAATGCGGTGACCAGCAATTGGTAGTGCGAGGCTTCGGTACAGAGAAAATCGAAGAAGAAATCGGCATCTATTTTCCGGAAAATACCATTGCGCGATTGGATCTCGATACGGCTGGATCTAAATCTTCTTATCAACGTATTCTGTCAGATTTTGAAGAGCAACGTATCGATTTACTGGTAGGAACGCAGATGGTTTCCAAAGGGCTGGATTTCGAGCACGTTAGCACTGTCGGAATTTTAGATGCGGACCAGCTGTTGAATTTCCCTGACTTCAGAGCGCACGAGCGCAGTTTTCAGTTGATGGCACAGGTAAGTGGACGATCCGGAAGAAAAAACAAACGCGGAAAAGTGATTATTCAGACGCGCCAACCTGATCATTGGGTGATTCGGGACGTAGTGAATAATAATTACGAGGCTTTTTTTCAGCGTGAAATGGAGGACCGCCGGAATTTCGGCTATCCGCCACATTCAAGATTGATCGATTTGCGTTTACGCCACAAGGAGGAGGAATTGGTTCACGAGGCCGCAGCTCGATTTGCGGTGTTATTGCGCAACAGGTTGGGACAGCGTATTCATGGTCCGCATATTCCGTTGGTACCTCGCGTTCGCAATCAATACTACCGAAACATATTGGTGAATATCCCAAAAGAAGAGTCCACCTCCGCGATTAAACAAGTACTAAAGGAAACTATTCTGCAGTTTCATGCCGATCGTAAATTCGCTCCTGTACAGGTAATACCGGATGTTGATCCGATGTAACCGTTATTTCTGGTCACGAATAAGTTGTATCCAACCGTGATATTCTTTACTGCGGGACTGAAGTGTATAATAGTAGACACCATCAGATGCTTCTTCACCACTTTTCGTGGTGCCGTCCCATTTGAATTTCGGATCTTCTGATTCGTAAATGATCCGTCCCCAGCGGTTGAAGATGATAAATTTGAACCGGTCGGAGTTACACAAGTCATCGATATAATATTCGTCGTTCTTGCCATCACTATTCGGTGTGAATACATTTGGAATACTGTCCATCGAAAACTCACAGGGAATGTAGAGCACCAAGACCGAATCGAGTACAGAGCAACCGTTTCCGTAAGGTACTGTTACGTAATAATAAGCAGAATCACCGGTAGTAGTAGCCAGAAATTGTCCGGCTGGTCCTTCCGCATAAACACGATCTGAAGGATTCCAGAGATAGGTATACGGCGAACTTCCCGAAGGGTCATTGACTACAACATTCAGGGTGTCATATTCTTCATCGCGAACAGAAATGACATCCTGTACAATATCGACACTGAGCAGTGAAGTGACCTCTACTGTGCCGGCGGTGTCAGCGGGCACATAACAATACGATGTACTTCCATTCAGTTGGAATCCAAGATAGAAGCGGGGTATGAATAAACCGTTTGCCGTATACAGGTGAGAAAGTGTATCATCAGTAGTGCCGGCTAATACGGTGCCATCACCGAAATCCCAGGAATAAATGGCTGCGTTATTACTGGTTCCGTAGAAGTTAACTTCTAGAGGACGGCAACCGGAGTCTGGAACAAAATCAAAAGATCCTGAGGGACCCGGTACAATAACTGCACCCGGATCGAAAGCGGTATCGCGACAGCCGAATTGGTTGGTGACAATCAGGCTGACGTAGTAAGTGTCCGGTGGAACAGCATAGGCGTAAAAGACCGATGCGTTGCCTTGCGGAATTGAAGTGAGTTCAAGATCCCAGTTCCAGTTCGTGACGTAATTATTCGAATCGCTGTTAATGCTCACGTAAACCTGAGCCCGGCGAATGCCATTCAGTTCTACGCAAGTATCAACGGACTGAATTGAGAATTGAGCAGGAGTAGTATAGACCATGATCGGGCTGACGGCAGTATCCGCACAGCCATTGGCATCGGTTGCAATGACGCGTACCTGATAATTGCCGTTAGCAGAGTAACTGTGTGATGTTGGAGCTGTAGTACTGGTAGTTCCATCACCAAAATCCCAGGCATAACTTACCGGGTTGGCCACATATGGTCCGGGATAAACAAAGAAATTTAAGAGTTCATTACGGCAAGCTACTGTATCGGCCGGCTGTGAGGAGATTACAGCAGCAGGTTGTGTCGGCTGAATGTAGTTGAAACTTGTTTGACTATCCGTACAACCGTTGGCATCGGTGACCGTCAGCGTAACGGAGTAATTTCCGGCAGCTGTATAGGTAGCTGCTCCTGCGCCTGTAGTTGTGGAGGTAGAAGTATTTCCGTTACCATAATTCCAGCTCCACTGGGTGATAGATCCGCCAAATGCATCAGAGGTATCCGAAAAGTTGACATACAACGGAGGACAACCTGTTAGCGGACCACCAATGAATGCGGCGGTAGGTCCATTCACAGTAATTGGTGCAGTTTCAATATTGGTACAGCCGTGGATATCGCGTATCTCCAGGGTCGCCGTATAATTTCCGGGCATATTGTATACGTGTTGCGTCACACTTGGTAGGGCCGTGTCGGCAGAGCCGGAAGCCGGATCGCCAAATGTCCATCGATAGGTATTGGCATCCTGGGAAGTTGTACCCGAAAATTGGGTGGTAAGCGGCGCGCAACCGGACAACGGAGAGGCGGTGATATTGGCATCAGCAATCCGTACATTAATGATTCTTTCCTTGGTGACTTCGCAACCATTCAATGAGTTGGATGCAGTCAGGATGACCGTGAAGTCGCCGCGATTGGCGTAGACATGTGTCGGAGTTGCAAGGGTGGACGACCCGCCATCACCGAAGTCCCAGGAATAATCGGTCGCACCGCCGGTGGTATTGAAGAATTCTACGGATAAGGGATTGGTGCAATTGTAAATCGGTGAAAATTCAGGTTTTGGCCCTTGTACTGTAATTAAATCTTCAATCACCAATGTATCCGGACATCCGTTACTGAAAACGATTAAGGTCACGTCGAACGGATCGGCCGTACCGGAAGTGTCAATATTGTAGACGTAACTTGGATTTTGAACAATCGCTGAACCTCCGTCCCCGAAGCTCCATTGCCAGGCCGTGATGTCGGGCGGATTTGGCGTCAGGTCAGTGAAGTCAACAGTGTCTTGAAAGCAAATCAAAATGGGAGAAGCGGAAAAGTTGGCTGTTGGTTTATTACCTATGCGAATGAACGCAGGTTGTGTCAACGTATCGCGACAGCCGGTGGAAGTTTCAATGGATAAGGTGACATCGTAGATTCCTGCAGCAGTGTAGGAATGTGTGGTAAACGGAGTGTTTACATTTTGAGCACCAGTTCCGTCGCCAAAGTTCCATTGGTAATTACTGATGATAGGATCTCCTGGTGAAAAGACTTGGGCGGAAAAATTAAAGGTGTCATTCACGCAACCGCTGTCCGTTAAATTGAAACCAATGGAAGGTGCGACTATGCGGACCCAATTGAAAAACGATTGACTGTTGGAGCAACCGTTTGTATCAACTACGCTCAGCGTAATCGTGTAATCTCCAAAGGCAGTGTAGGTATGTGAAGGCGTAGCATTGGTGGATGTATTCAGGGAGCCGCTGTTAGGATCTCCAAACGCCCACGACCAGCTTACGTGTCCGGCTGCAAAATTATCGGAGAAATTAACGGTAAACGGAGTGTCGCAGGCCAATCTGTCAGGTGCAGTAATTGCAACACTGGGAAGACGCAATACACGTATCTGTAGGTTGGTGCTACTGCTGCAACCGCCGGTACTAACCGTCATTGTTGTAGTATAGGTTCCTGGCGTGCTGAATACATGTAAAGGATCCGGTAGTGTCGAACTGTTGGCGCCACCGCTTATCGGATCACCAAAGTCCCAATTGTAATTTCCGCTTGTTCCCGTATTGTTGAAATAAACGGTGTCGTTCTGACAAATGACCGTATCCGATGCAGTAAAGGCCGCCAGCGGATTGCTGAGCGCAACGGTTTGCGTATCGGAGGAGGAACAACCGGGTAATCCCGCTGTTAAAATCACCGTGTAAATACCCGCGTTTTGATAGGTATGACTGGGATCCTCCAGGCTGCTGAAATTCGCTGCGCCACTGGTAGGATCACCAAAATCCCAGCTGAAGAGTCCGGTGTTTTGCGATAAGTTATTGAAGGATATCGTAGCAGGAGCCGTACAACTGTTATTGCCGGTGAAACTGAAATTGGCAACGGGACGCGGCAGTACATAAACGGTGCCGTTTATGGAGCTGTTACAACCGTTTACATCAGTGACCAATAGGTTGGGTGTATAGGTACGGATAGTGTTGGTCGAGTTGGTGTAAATGTGTGTTACCGAAGGACAACTGTTTTGGGGTAATGATCCGTCGTTGAACGCCCAAAGGCATGAAGTAATAGCACCGCCACCAATCGCTGATACATCTTCCAAGGTAACAGACTCTCCGCTACACACGGTATCAGGGATGATATCCATACTTGCAACGGGATTCGCGTAGACGGTGATAAATGCATTTTTTATTTCGGTGTCGGATGTTGCGCCGCTAGAAATTGTCAGCGTTACAGTGTAAACACCAGCAACAGAGTAGGTGTGGGATGGATTGTTTTGGTTGGATGTTGCACCATCACCAAAATTCCAGGAATAGGTCGTTGGCGATCCGGTAGAAGTATTGGTAAAGTTGACGGTGAGCAATCCCGCACAACCTGCCTGTGTGTCAGCGGTAAAGTTAGCCGTGAGCTGGGCCGTAGAAGAAAAGCTCATCAATAGTAGGCAATTGATGAGTAGCGGACAAAATAGTTTCCCGAGCAGTCGAAGGTGCAAATTCATAGTTAATGGCTATACGATCGTGTTCCAAATGTAGTATTTTAATGAATGATGTAGAACCGTTAAACATTGTGTGTAAAAGTGTTATTAACGAAGATCCCGTCAGCGCTATTTCCGCGATTAAAAACTGTAATTCTGCAGGAAGGAACATGGTAAACTTCTTTTTTCAACGGATACTGAATGGATTTCTGGTGCTTGCCGGTGTTGCGGCTGTTATTTTCCTGCTGTTTACCTATTTGCCAGCCGATCCTGCGCGCATGATGCTGGGCCAACGGGCTGACAGTGCATCAGTTGCGGCGATACGAAAAGACCTTGGTACTGACCTTCCGGCAGGCATTCAGTTTGTGAAATTCATGAATGATTTATCGCCCATTGGATTTTATGCAGCTGATCGTAACAGTCCGTTCTTTCAGAACTTGGGTGTCATCAACCACTTTTCATTGGCAGAAATCCAAAGTGGTACGATTGTGGTTAAACTCCCTTATCTGCGCAGGTCCTATCAGTCAAAAAGAGAGGTGGCTGCAATTTTGGGTGAACGTATGGTTGATACGGCTGTCTTAGCCTTGTCTGCCATTCTCCTGGCAACCCTTCTTGGAATTTTTTTGGGAACGATTGCCGCGTTGAAAAAAGATACCCTGATTGATCGTTTCGCTATGGTGTTTTCTGTCTTCTTCGTATCGCTGCCCTCGTTTTTTGCCGCTATACTTTTTGCCTGGTTGTTTGGATTTGTGCTGAGCCGGTGGACGGGTTTGCAGATGACCGGCGGATGGACGGAGATTGATCCGTTCAGCGGCGAATACATTGCCTGGCGAAACCTCATCCTTCCCGCCATTGTACTGGGGTTACGACCATTGTCCATCATCATGCAATTGACGCGTAACTCTATGCTGGACGTATTTTCGATGGATTATATCCGCACCGCAAGGGCAAAAGGTCTTCGTAGTACGGTAGTTTTAATCCGGCATGCCTTGCAGAATGCGATGAATCCGGTGGTTACCGCCATCAGCGGTTGGCTGGGATCGTTGCTGGCAGGTGCCGTATTTGTCGAATACATTTTCGGATGGAATGGTCTGGGAAAACTTACGGTACAGGCCCTGGAAAATTATGACTTGCCCGTCGTAATGGGTGTAGTACTCTTTGTATCCTTCATTTTTATTCTGCTCAATATTCTTGCCGATTTGATCAACGGCTGGCTTGATCCACGAATTCGTATATCCGGCTGATGCCGAAAAGTAGTATCCCCATGAAACGACAAAAAATTGTTGCCGGAAACTGGAAAATGAATTTGAGTTATGCACAGGCCATGTCCTTGTCAGATGCAATTGCAGCGGCTGTTAAGGAGGAAACTACTTGCGAAATAATCCTGGCCTCACCGTTCGTTTACCTCCATGATGTCCTTCGCAGAATTGGTCACCGCGATTGTATTTCCATTGCCGCTCAAAACGTCTCTGACAAAGTGCAAGGTGCATATACCGGTGAAGTGTCGGCCGCTATGTTGGCTTCCGTAGGTGTTGAGTTCGCCCTGGTAGGGCACAGTGAACGTCGGGAATTTTACAGTGAAAATGATAATCAGCTCGCTGCTAAAGTAGACCGTTGCCTCGAAAATGGAATCATACCTGTATTTTGTTGCGGGGAGCGATTAGCCGAGCGTGAGACGAACCGTCAAATGGAAGTAGTGGCCGAACAGCTTACCGCAGCGCTCTTTCACCTGACAGAAAGTCAACTGTCGGAATCAATTATAGCTTACGAGCCGGTATGGGCCATTGGTACCGGAAAAACAGCAACCGCTGCACAAGCGCAGGAAATGCATGCAAACATCCGCCAATTGATACAATCCCGTTTCCCGAATGCTGCCGGGAAAATTCGAATTCTGTACGGTGGCAGTGTTACTGCATCGAATGCATCGGAACTGTTCGCTTGTAATGACGTCGACGGTGCGTTGGTTGGCGGTGCTTCACTCAAAGCCGCTGATTTTATTTCTATTATTCATTCGTGTAATCAATCAGAAAGGAATCTTGCGTGAATTATTTCTGTGCATCATTTCCGATTGATCAGGAAAACAATGAAATACTTATTGCGTTTTTGTCACAACATGGATTTGAAATGTTTGAAGAACAAACCGATGGTTTGAAAGCATTTATTCCCGCCGTTGATGTAGACGAATCTGAACTGCGTACGCGATTTTCAGCAATCCCGGTTGAAATTCTTGGACGTGAATGGACGATTGAACTTTTACCCGATCAAAATTGGAATGCTGTTTGGGAAAGTAGTTTTTCACCGGTTGTTGTCGCTGAAAAGATTTCAATTCGTGCTCCTTTTCATGCTGCGCCGCCGCCGCATGTTATGGATATCATCATCGAGCCCAAAATGTCCTTTGGCACCGGCCATCATGCAACCACAGCGTTAATGATTGAGGCGATGCTGCTGATTGATTGGAAAGGCGCAGTAGTGCTCGATATGGGTTGCGGATCGGGTGTTCTGGCCATTGTTGCTGAAAAATCAGGTGCAGAAAGTATACTTGCCATTGATATTGATGATTGGGCGGTAGAAAATTCACAAGAAAATGGCCTCCGAAACAATTGCATACGGATTACAACGTTAAAAGGAAATGCTTCATTACTATCCGGTAAAACATTCACCCATATTCTGGCCAATATCAATCGAAATATACTGCTCCATGATATGCACACCTATGTTGCCGCGCTGGAAATGGACGGACTGCTCTTCATGAGTGGATTTCTTACACAGGACAGGGAGGTTATCACAGAAAAAGCCCGCGATCTTGGACTGTCGCCGATGCAATCCCTGGAACACGATAACTGGGCGATGCTGTCATTCAAAAATACCAGATCTTGACGCTTATGAATTCTTGCTACCGATTGTTCTTCCTTTCCATACTGCTGGTGATTAGTGTGCATTCATCCGGACAAACGTTGCGTTCGTTCAGTAACGATGTAACACGATTTCCTGCTGAAATGCAGCAACTGCTAACTGAATCTGATAAGAAAGCAGGGGAGCAGATTATGGAAGAGTTCTTGGTGGTATGGAACGGCGGTAAGTTTTCGACAGCACAGCAGCAGTCCGTGATCAAGACCTGCAATGCCATGTTAAAGAAGCGCATGAAAGCGTTTCCTGATTTCCGGAATTATCTTGTAGCGCTGATTAGTTTTTCTAATTCCACACAACCGCAAGAGAGTTTTATGAGTTGGCAGACCAGTATCGAAAAATTAGTACAACTGCCTTCAAAGTACTTTTCCAACTATATAACTACTTGCAACCTTCTTTTTCGTGATAATACGCTCTATGAATCGGCCTCTACTCGCTGGTACTCCACCCAAGGTAATTACCGCTTTGAATTCGATTCCTTACCGTGTGTTGTTTTTCCTGCTACAGATTTGATATGTACGTCTAAAAACGATTCTTCTGTAATCTTTACAACCAGCGGCGCTTTTTATCCTACGCGACAGCTGTTCAAAGGAAATGGCGGCAAAGTGAACTGGCAACGGGCCGGGTGGGACGTGAATACCGTCCGTGCTGAACTTGCCAGCTATGAAATTGATGTTACCGGAAGTGAATTTGTTGATGTTTATTCAAGTCATGCTCCAGAAGAATTAGTACCAGGAGCAGTATTTGACACTCTTGATATCCGTGTGTTCACTACACCCGGCTCTGATTGGGACATAAACGGACATGGATTCCCGTTGTCGACAATCAGTTACGAGTTTACAATCCCTGGAACATCATATAGTTTTGCAGATCAATTAACTAATCCTGTATCGTTGATAGTCTATAATAGAACCAATGGTATACAACTTTTACTTGATGTAGATTACACAATAGATTGGGTAGCACAGACTATCACAATACTTGCTGGGTCTAGTTTGACAATTGGACAAACATTGTCAATCAATGTGTATGGAATTGGCGGAGGTTATCAACTGTTTACTAACAGTTATAATGGTGCAGATGTTGGTGATTCTATCATTATCCCAATGACTTATAATTTGATTGTTGATTCGGTGGTATTTGTAAACGGTGTTGTTGTTACAAATTACACTATAAGCCAATATAGCACTACAG
>CAINVI010000177.1 GCA_903854075.1 Candidatus Pollutiaquabacter sp.
ATTGATGTGTTGTTGGGCAAAGAACTGGATCTGAAAGGAGCCGGCTATAACGTCAATCAAAGTAAAATTGCGATCGGATCGGGTGGGTTATTCGGCAAAGGCTTTCTGCAAGGCACACAAACGAAGTTCGATTTCGTGCCGGAACAGAGTACGGATTTTATTTTCTGTACGGTCGGCGAGGAGTGGGGATTCCTGGGCAGCATAGTGGTCATCGGATTGTTTATGTTGCTGCTGATTCGGATAATTATCATCGCTGAGCGTCAGCGCTCCCAGTACACGCGTATTTATGGCTATGGTGTTGCTTCCATTTTGTTCTTTCATCTTATGATCAACATCGGGATGACTATTGGACTGGCTCCGGTAATCGGTATTCCATTGCCGTTTTTCAGTTATGGAGGATCTTCACTCTGGTCGTTCACCATTCTGCTTTTTGTTTTCATTAAGCTGGATGCGTACCGCTTTCAGATACTTCGATAAGTAACGGCAAAAAAAAAGAGCCGTCATTGACGGCTCTTTTTTGAAGGTGAACTTCTTAATAGAACTTACCTCGATTATCTTCGATGCCTGCGGATTCCTTCAGCGCATTGAGAACTTCGTATTCACTGCGTGCGCGACGTTGGTCAGCCATCTGTTTTCCGGATGAACTGAAGTCGGTAGTAGCGGTTGGTTCGGTAAACGATTTGACGAATAATACACAAACTCCATTATCGCCGGCAACGGGCTTGGAAAGTTGTCCGGCTTTAAGTCCGAAAGCGGTACCGACCAATTTAGGTTCGTTACCTAATCCTGGAACAAAAGGACTGCTGAAGGAAACATTGTCAGCATCCATCGCAGCAGTATTCAGTTTAGAAGCCATATCATCGATTGATTTGGCGCCGGTAGCGTTCATTTTTTCGATCAGCATTTCTCCCTTTTTCTGCTTGCGGGCTTCCACAGTGACCTGCTCGCGTACAGCATCCAAGGGAAGGATACCTTTTTCACGAATATCAGTCAGTTTGGCAATAACGAATTTATCACCGAAGGTGAACACTTTGGAAATGTCGTTGATTTTAGCCTGATATGCCCAGCGAACAAGTTCGCGCGGTTGATCAAGACCAGGGATATTTTTGTCGGCTTCGCGAATGTTATCTGCAATACGCTTGTTGAGTCCTTCTTTGACAATAGAGCTGTCGAAGTTAGCCGCAGAAGTATTGTTAGCCGCAAAAGAATTGGCTTTGCCGTAAGCAGCATCGTAGGTGCGCTGCGACGGTTCGATTTTGCGGTCTACCGTAGCTACACGGATTTGCAGAGTCGGATTTCCTTTTCCGGTAACTTCAATCAAGTGAACACCGAATTGTGAAGTAACGATTGGCAGGTCGCCGACTTTACCGTCGAAGCAGGCATCGTTGAATTCTTTTACCATGGTTCCGGCGCGGAACCAGCCCAGATCGCCACCTTTTGCAGCAGAACCAGGATCTTTGGAGAAGGTAGTAGCCAGAGCGCCGAAATCAGCACCTTTCTTTAAGGCATTACGAAGGCTATCAGCAGTATTACGTGCCTTAGCAGTGTCTCCGTTTTCAATGGAGAGCAGGATGTGACGTGCTTTTACGGAATCAGGCACCATTTTCTGTCCGACCAGGCGTGATACTTTCACAGCACCACCGTCTTCATACGGACCAACAACGGTTCCAACAGCTGCACCGAACAATACCGTATCGATAGCAGGTGATAAGCTTCCTTTGGCAAAGTAGTTAGAATCATACGGCGTGTCGGCATTACGATTAACAACAACAGCAACATCTTCCGCGGTGGTCAGTTCGGTTTTACGGTCGTTGATCCAGGTAGCCGTTTCCTGACGGTCTTCAGCGGATGGAGTTACGTCAAACGCTACATATTCCACCTTGCGGATTGTTTCAGCCTGACGGTATTTATTCTGGTTGGCGTTATAATACGCTTGAAGATCACTTTCGTCTACGTTCGCACTGCTGTCAGGAATGGAGTTGTAGTCAAGACGCACAAAACGCATATTGGTCAGACGACCCATGTCCATGTAATTGGCTTTTGCTTCTGCCGTGGTGATGAAAATACCGCCTTTGATTAGCGTACGGTATTTTTCGGCGATGCGCTCTTCACGAATAGCATCTTCGAAATTCTTCCATTGCAACTGTACATTTTCGTCGCGGTTCGGAAGGTCTTTCAAGAACTTAAGCACAGCGTTCTTGTCGAACATTTTAGTATTCGGATCCGTGAAGGCTTGCTGTACTTGCGGATGCGGATTGTTGCCGCCAACCATGTCGAACAACTCTTCTGCGCTGCAAGAAAGACCAAGCTTTGCATATTCCTTACCGAGTGTGTTGTCGTTCACGTACATGTTCCACGCTTGTTCGCGGAGCATATCCGTAGTATTCTGGTCCACCGTTTCGGTACGGGTGTTCATCTTGTAGTTTTCAATCAGCTTGTCCACTCGCTGTTCGAACTCCTGGTAGTGTACTTCTTCACCACCGATTTCTCCGACAACATCACTGCTGCCGCTGAACATAGCTGAATTGGAGCCCAGTAAGTCTCCCAGAATAAAAAGTACCATGGATACGCCAACTACTCCGATGAGCAGTCCAACGCGTTTCCTAATTCTTCCAATAACGGCCATAGCAGGTCGTAGTATTTAATGGTTAAACAATAACGTGTTACCTTGCGTGAAAACCACTCGTAATCAACTGAAAAACAATATCATACGAAAGAACAAGACAAGGCCCTCCAATCGAGGAGTGCGAATATACGAAATTTTTGATTCGGAGGTTGCCCTTCCGGGCCTTAGGATTCCCGTTCCAGGCGCAGTTTCACCTGTTCGATGCGGTGGCTTTTTACCTTCACCGCGGTGATGGTAAACGGCGGGATTACGACCTCTTCGCCGGGTTCCGGTACGTTTTCGTGGTGATGCAGGATAAATCCGCCCAGGGTTTCATAAGCTTCGTGTTCCGGAATGCCCAGGTTGAACTTCTGGTTCAGATAATCGATTTCTAAGCGTCCGGAAAGCAGGAATTCATGCTCACTGAGTTGTTTTTCAACCTCTTCCGGTACATCGTGCTCGTCCTGGATGTCGCCAAAAATCTCTTCCATCACATCTTCCAGCGTCGCCATACCGGATGTGCCGCCGAATTCGTCGACTACCACCGCCACACTGCGGTGCTGGTTGGTGAATTGTTTCAGTAAATCATTGGCGCTCATTGCTTCGGGAACAATATGAACTGGCAGCATCACCTCACCAATCGAGGTGGGTTGTTTGAACATTTCAGACGAGTGCACAAAACCGATAATATTGTCGATCGAGTCACGATACACCAGCACTTTGGAAAGTTTGGTTTCCACGAACAGTTTATGCAATTCACGGACGGAGTCCGTCACTTCAATGGCAACGATCTCATTGCGAGGTACCATACACTCCCGCACTTTGACATCCTTGAAATCGAGTGCATTCTGGAAAATACGGATTTCAGTATCCATTTCTTCCGCCTGCGGATTCTTCGTGGTAAGATCGCGGATGTATAAGTCAAGATCGATGCGTCCAAAAACCGGTTTCTCTTCCACAATAGCTACCCGAAATACTTTCGTCATCAGAAATTTTGAAATTCCAAGGGTGATCCAAATGATCGGGTAAAGCAACAGGTGAGTCAGTCGTATAGGAACAGCGAGAAAATTGAGAATGGCGTTCGGGTTAATACGAACCAGTGCCTTCGGCAGAAATTCACCTACGACAAGAATAATAATTGTGCTGATGAGTGTTTGCAGCACCAGAACAATACCGCCGGAACTCAGCTGTGCCGGCAAGTAATGGCGCAGCAGTTCCGGTGCCAGCAACCGTTCGGTCATCTCGATACTGTAGATGACCAGCGCGATATTGTTGGCGATAAGAACAGTCGCAATAAGTTGCGAAGGTGTTTTGACAAAACGCCACATCAACCGCGCCGCGAAATTTCCCTGGCTGCGTTCGAGTTCGATCCTCAATTTATTGGCCGAAAGGAAGGCGATTTCGACGCCGGAAGAAAAGGCCGAAAAGAGCAACGTCAGAAAAATAAGTACGATTGTCCACTCGGACATAGGAAATCAGTTAACGCATCAAAACTACGAAAAGAAACCGACTTCAGGATTTTCTGTTCGCGGGACCGCCTGAGAGTATTTTTACGCCGTGCAACAGAATAGTGAATAATGTTCCCAGCAGCGCGGCCAATACCATGTTCCGCAAATGGCCTTGCTCCAGATCATCCGGCCACAGTAAATAAAGCGATTCGAAGACAATGAGCCAGAAGGCAAAATGGAAGACGAAAAAATAGAAGAACCGGGTGAGCAGATGATCACTCATGCGGTCGTAGAGCTTTGACATGGGTTGTGCTGATTACTTATTTTTCAGATTCGATGCGTTGCCGCCTGCGTACCAGGTACATCACAATGGAAAAAGCGGTTACTACGAGCATCCACAAGGCAGCCATCAATCCATCGGCGAAGAATTGATAACCGGCAACAGCACCGCTGATCAGAGTAAGCGCCAGCCAGGATATTTCAAGAATCCTCAACATTTTCTTCCGCGTTTACAGAGATGATTCCTTTGATGTTAAAGATACGGTATTGGCTGAAATCCTGGTTGGCCTCAAAGCCGTTACCGTAGATGATTTCGTCGCGAGTCGTGATTTTGACGAATTCGTCACTGTTCAGTCGTTGCCGACGTTCGTCCCAGATCAGATGTTCGGTGGTGAGTTGCTCCCCGCGCTCATTGACTACCACCACGTTTTTTCGGGCTTCCAGCTTGAGTTCACGGTCGTAACGGATGGCATAATTCGCCGACAAACGACTGGTCACTTCCATTCTTTCATTGTAAAAAATCGCTTTTACGCCTTTGGGCATTTCGGTATACGGGCGCTCCGTTTCGTAACGGTCCAGCACTGGCGCCGTAATCTCCACCTTTACCGCACCGGAGTCGCTATAGAGGATTTTGATGTTTTTGGCTGATTCAACCGGTCCAACAGTCCCTTTTTCGTACAGCTTTACTTTATCCAGGTCATTCTCGCAAGCGGTCAAGCCGGCAAGAAAGCCCAAGAGAGCGACTGACAGGAGGTGTTTTTGGGTGAAAAACATGTTACTGCAAACCTACCAATGTCTGCGGACATTCCCCAATTTTCTTTCAGCAATGGTCTAACGTTAAAGCACGTTAATCCTGCCTCAAACTCGTCCGAAAACATGTACATTTGGGAACGAATTTCAATTCCTTAATCAACTCATGAAAAAAGTATTGTTTCTTGTTTCGATCGCTGCCATTGCTGGGACGGGACTAGGTATTTACAGCTGCTCGAACAGCTCCGCTACAAAAGGCGTTGGTATCGACGTAGCTAATTTTGACAGCACCGTCAGTCCTCGCTCCGATTTTTTCGGATTTGCAAATGGCGGCTGGATCAAGTCTCATCCGATTCCGGATGATCAAGTACGTTGGGGAACCTTCAACATCCTCCGCGACAACAACAAGAAAAATCTCCGTGATCTTGCTGAAGCGGCTGCATCAAAAAAAGATGCTGCCCAAGGTAGTCCGGATCAGCTCGTGGGCGATTTCTGGAATTCAGCTATGGATACCGTGGCGATTGAAAAAGCCGGTTATTCACCGATTGCTCCTGAAATGGAGGCGATCACCACTATCAAAGACCTTAAAGGCGTCTTAGTAACGGTCTCTCGTATGCAGGCTTACGGCGCCAGCCCGATGTTCTCGTTCTATCCAGGACAGGATCCGATGAACAGTGAAGTAGTGGTTCCGCAAATTTACCAGGGCGGATTGTCGCTCCCTGACCGCGATTATTACATCAAAGATGATGCGCGGTCTAAAATGATCCGTGAAGAATTTGTCGGTCACGTAACAGCCATGTTCAAGATTTATGGGGTAGACGAGAAGACAGCTTCCGCTTATGCTAAAACAGTACTTCGCATAGAAACCGAGCTGGCAAAGGGTTCGATGACTCGCGTCGAAATGCGCGATCCGTTCAAGACTTACAACAAGGTTTCAATAGCCGGACTCGACTCGTTGACGCCGTCGCTGAAATGGTTGGATATGCTGGATGGAATGGGCGTCCCTAAACGCTATGATTACCTCGTCCTCGGGCAACCGGAATTCATCAAAACGTTGGAGAAGCAATTGAAGTCGAATTCTATCGACGACTGGAAAGTTTATCTAAAATGGAACCTGCTTCATTATGCTGATAATCTAACTACGAATGAACTGGAAATGGAGTCGTTCCGATTTTACAGTCAGATACTGAACGGACAAAAGCAAATTCAGCCTCGCTGGAAGCGGGTGATTGACATGGCTGACAATATGCTTGGCGATGCGTTGGGTCAGATGTATGTGGCCAAATTCTTCCCGCCGGATGCCAAGAAGAAAGCCGATGAGCTCGTTACCAACTTGATGGCGGTTTATGATGAGCGCATCAAGCGTTTGGACTGGATGACGGAAGACACCAAAGTGAAAGCGCTTGATAAATTGCATTCCATCATGCGTAAAATTGGCTATCCGGATAACTGGAAAGACTATAAAGGCATGACAATCACACGCGATAATTATTTCCAGAATGTGGTTAACGCTTCAGTCTGGATGAATAATTTCCAAATGAATAAGATTGGTCAGCCGGTTGATCGTACCGAATGGGGAATGACGCCTCCGACGGTCAACGCGTACTATAATCCATCCATGAACGAAATCGTTTTCCCGGCCGGTATTCTGCAGCCGCCTTTCTTCAACGCGCAAGCCGATGATGCGGTCAACTATGGCGGAATCGGTGCGGTCATCGGTCATGAAATGACACATGGATTTGATGACGAGGGACGTAACTTCGACGCTAAAGGAAACCTGTCGAAATGGTGGTCGTCGGAAGATTCTGCCAAATTCGCGGCCAAGACCAAACTTATCGTCGACCAGTTCAACGGATTTGTAGTGCTCGATTCGCTGCATGTCAACGGTGCATTGACACTTGGCGAGAACATCGCTGATCTCGGCGGACTCAGCATCGCGTATGAAGCGTTTAAGCGCACCGAACAAGGAAAGTCGAACAAGATGATTGATGGTATGACTGCCGATCAGCGGTTCTTCCTTGGGTTCGCTACCATCTGGGCGGGTAATATTCGTCCAGAAGCGGCCGCTCAGCGACTCATTACTGATCCCCACTCACCGGCTGAATACCGTGTGAACGGTACTCTCAGTAATATGGAAGAGTTTTACAAGGCCTTCGGCGTGAATTCGTCCGATCTGCTCTATCGTCCGGATTCACTTCGTGCCAAAATCTGGTAATAACTAACGCTTATTTTTCAACGGGAACGCTATTCGAAAGGATAGCGTTCTTTTTTTGTGCAAACTGAGCCGCTCAGCATCGCACAATTCACGGTATCTTTACGTCCTTTGTAAGACGATATTATGACGGCCAACTCCGGTTTCGATGTATTTAAACTCAACAAGCAGTTGCTTCAGGCTATTGCCGATGCCGGCTATACGGAACCAACCGATATTCAGTCGAAAGCCATTCCGTGCATACTCGGCGGACAAGATGTTTTGGGTGTTGCCCAAACCGGTACCGGAAAAACAGCTGCTTACCTGATTCCTGTATTGATGAAAATCAAGTATGCAAAAGGAGTAGATCCGCGTGCGCTTATTGTGGTTCCGACGCGCGAGCTGGTGGTTCAGGTTACCGAGCAGATCGCAAAATTAGCCAAGTACACAGATCTTCGTTCAGTGGCTTTGTATGGCGGAGTAGGCCCTAAGACGCAAATTGAAACGGTGGCTAAAGGAGTGGATATTCTGGTGGCTACGCCTGGTCGACTCATGGACATCTACCTCACGGGGAATGTATCGTTAAAAAAAATCGAAGTCTTTATTATGGATGAGGCGGAGCGATTGCTCGACATGGGCTTCAAGCCGCAGATCAATCGTATCCTCGAAGTCGTTTCTCGTAAACGACAGAACCTGCTTTTTACCGCGACGTGGAGCAATAAGGTCAAACGCATTGCGGAGGATTTCTTGGAAGCGCCTACAGAAATTCATATCGATCCGGAAGTTCGGACAGCCAAGACCGTTTCCCAAAAAGTATATTTTACACCGAATATAAAAACCAAAATCACCTTACTCGACAAAGTCTTTTTGGATTCTCCGGCGAAAGCCATTGTATTCTGTAAAACCAAAGAGTCAGCAACAAATGTCTATAAATACCTGGTTCGTATTGAGGGCGAGGAAATGGTCCGGCTGATACACGGAAATAAAGGGCAGAACGCACGACTCAATTCTATTCAGGCCTTTCGCGATACCGGTGTGAATTATCTCGTCACTACGGATGTCGCTGCTCGAGGCATCGATATTCCGGATGTTGGACTTGTCGTTAACTTTGATGTTCCCTTGGTATATGAAGATTACGTACACCGCATCGGACGTACGGGAAGAATCTTCAATACCGGTGCTTCTATCACCTTTTGTGCGCCACAAGATGAGTATCATTTGCGTAAAATTGAAAAGCTGATTGGCGAGAAAGTACCGGTCGAAGAGCTTCCGGAAGATATCCGTATCGCTGAAACGCCGTTTGAAGAGCGTCAGGCGCAGCTTCGTGAAATCGATATGCAGCGCAAGAAGGATGATCCGTCCTTCCGCGGAGCTTTCCACGATAAAAAACGAAAGAAGAACTGACCGGATGCAAACTACGGATTCTGCTGTTTCGAAACGTCCGGCCTATTTTTTGCTGATTGCACTGGCGGTCATCTGGGGAAGTTCTTTCATTATCATGAAGCGCGGCCTTATCACGTATACGCCAATACAGATCGGATGCTTGCGTATGTTCAGTGCGGCAGTAGTCATGTCGCCGTTTCTTATTCGCTCCTTCAAGACCGTTCAACCTTCGCATTGGAAGTACCTTCTGGCCACCGGATTGTTCGGCAATGCGATACCGTCCATACTATTTCCGCTTGCGCAGCACGGTATTTCCAGCTCGCTCGCCGGAATGATCAATACGTTGACGCCGATTTTTACGTTGTTGTTAGGGGCACTAGTATTTGGAATGACAGTGACGCGAAATCGAGTGGTCGGACTTTTACTAGGACTTGTCGGTGCTGTGATATTAATCGGCGGAGGCCGCGGAGGCGTACAGGCGAGCTCTCCGGTCTATGCTGCGTATGTGGTAGCTGCAACCGTCTGTTATGCCATCAGTGTAAATATCCTTCGCCACAAACTCAACGGACTCGATCCGTTAGCCATCACTTCGTTCGCCTTGTTATTCATCGGAGTGCCTATGGGTGCTTATTTGTTCACGACTGATTTTGTTGCTCGAACGTTATCTGATAAAATGACGGACGGGCTCCTGTTTCCTGCTGTGCCAGTTTCGCTGCTGAGTTTCACCGCTGTTTTTTTTCTCGGTGTCGTGGGGACGGCCATTTCCACCGTGATGTTTAATAAGCTGATTCAGCGCTCCGGAGCTTTAGTGGCGTCTTCGGTTACTTACCTTATCCCGGTTGTTGCAGCGTTCTGGGGTTTTGCGGACGGCGAATCCATTGGGATGGCACATGCCGGCGGACTTACCTTGATTTTGTCCGGCGTTTACATCATTAATTTAAAGAAATGAAAAAGCCCCGTGGATACGGGGCTTTTGTGTTATTTGCTCAGCTGGGCAAAATTCCGGAAGAACAACGGAATGGTTTCTATTCCTTTTTTGAAATTGAAGATGCCGTAATGTTCATTCGGGGAATGGATAAGATCGCTGTCCAGTCCAAATCCCATGAGCACAGATTTTAATCCCAATTCTTTTTCAAACAAGGCTACAATTGGAATGCTTCCTCCGCCGCGTGTTGGGATGGGCTTCTTGCCGAAAGTTTCTTCCATCGCCATGCTTGCCGCTTTGAAGGCTACAGAATCCGTTGGCGTGACAACGGGTTCTCCACCGTGATGCGGACGAACTTCTACTTTGATTCCGGCAGGAGCAATCCGGTTAAAGTGATCACTGAATAACGTAGTGATTTCATTGCTGACCTGATTGGGCACCAGTCGCATGGATATTTTTGCAAATGCTTTGGACGGTAAAACAGTTTTTGCGCCTTCGCCGATGTATCCTCCCCAAATGCCGTTACATTCTACTGTAGGACGAATGCCAGTGCGTTCTAATGTACTGTAGCCACCTTCTCCCCGAACATCATTTACGTTGAGGTCCTTTTTGTATTCGTCAAGATTAAACGGTGTCCGTGCCATTTCCTCACGTTCCGCTTTTGAGAGTTCCAGTACTTTATCGTAGAAACCTGGAATGGTGATATGCTGGTTTTCGTCTTTCAGAGAGGCAATCATTTCACACAACGCCTGAATCGGATTAGCTACTGCTCCGCCGTATACTCCGGAATGAAGGTCGCGGTTAGGCCCGGTAACTTCCACTTCCACATAACTCAATCCGCGAAGTCCGGATTCCAAGGATGGAATATCATTGGCGATGATAGAAGTATCGGAGATAAGGATAACATCACCTTTGAGGCGGTGTTTGTTTTCCATGATCCAGGGACCAAGATGGCTGGAGCCACACTCTTCTTCGCCCTCAATCATAAAGCGGATATTACAAGTAAGCGCGTCGTTTTTCATCATCGCTTCAAAGGCTTTGATGTGCATGTACATCTGACCTTTATCGTCGCAGGATCCACGCGCATAGATCTTTCCATCACGGACGGTGGGCTCGAATGGAGGAGTGGTCCATAATTCGAATGGGTCGGCAGGTTGAACATCGTAATGACCGTAAACGATAACAGTCGGTAAGGCCGGGTCAATTATTTTTTCACCGTACACGATCGGATGTCCATTAGTAGGACAAACTTCTACGTTTTCGGCGCCCGCTTCAATTAGTTTGTTCTTAATGAACTCGGCAGCACGGGCTACGTCGGCAGCGTATTTGCTATCGGCACTTACCGAAGGAATGCGCAGCAAGTCAAAGAGTTCGTCCAGAAATCGTTGTTCGTTGGAAGCGATATAACCGTTAATTTTTTCCATAATGCTGAATTTGAACTTCAAAGATAATTCAATAATTCATTAATTATTGTACGCTTAGCTTACATTTGTAAAGTCGTTGTTTGTTGAATGATAAGTAGTTAGATGGTGCTCCGGCTAAATCTGACCAATGCTTCGGCACGCTATAATTAGCACAAGAATCTCTGGAATATGTTGTCTTGCGGAATCGGAATACTATTGGCATTGTCAGGAATTGATTCTCTCGCGATAAGCGATAAAGAAAAGGATCTTCCCGAAGTTGTCGTTTCTGTAAATCGCGTAGAGCAGAATCGACTTGATTTGCCACAGGAAGTAGTCAGCATTACCGAAAAGCAGATTGAACGAGGTAACATGGCTACTTCTGCAGATGTTCTGCAGACGGGCGGACAAGTATTTGTGCAGAAAAGTCAACAGGGTGGTGGCAGTCCGGTATTGCGCGGCTTTGAGGCCAGCAGAATTCAGCTCGTCATCGATGATGTACGAATGAATAACCTTATTTATCGTTCAGGACATCTACAAAATGTGGTGACCATCGATCCTGCAGCACTCTCGCGTATTGAAGTCGTAAATGGACCTTCGTCGACCATTTATGGTAGCGACGCATTAGGTGGCGTTATTCACTTGCGTACTAAACAACCTTATTTCAGTCCGGACAGTTTAGAAACTTCAGGAACAGCTTTCCTCCGCTATGCAACCGCTACCGGGGAACAGACAGGACATTTGCAACTTCATGCCTCCGGGCGACGGCTGGCATCTTTTTCTTCCGTTACCTTCAGTGATTTCGGCGATGTTCGAATGGGGAAGTCGCCAGGATCACTCGACTCCGTTTGGGGACAGCGCTACTTTTACGCCGATCGAATCGGTGATAAAGACACCCTTGTGCGCAACAACAATGAGTTCGTGGAGCGCTATAGTGGTTATCGTCAGCTTGATTTATTACAGCGATTAACATACAGAACGGAACGCGATGTCCTTCATGGATTAAACGTGCAATACAGTACATCATCAAATATTCCGCGATATGATCGTTTAACCGATGAGAGCAGTACCGGACTTCGTTTTTCCGATTGGTACTATGGCCCGCAACAACGCTTTCTTGCTGCCTATTACTATGACCGCCGACTGTCGAGATCGTTTTTTGATCGTGTTAAGGCGGTAATAAGTTATCAGTACCTCGTTGAAAGTCGCCATACCCGTACGTTCGGATCACCAACTCGAATCAACCGTACGGAATATGTAAATGTAGCAGGTTACACCGTTTTTCTCGATAGGGATCAGGGTAATCATGCTGTCCGCCTTGGTGTTGATGGCCAATTCAGCGCTGTGAATTCTGTTGCCGGAACGTTCAATGTAGCGACAGGCGCTGAAGGTCCGCAAAGCACACGCTATCCGGATGATGCTAACACGATGGGAAATCATGCGATTTACTATTCTCATTCGTGGAAGTTAAATTCAGAACTATCCTTGCACGATGGTTTGCGGTTGACGTATACATCCCTTTATTCCCGCTTCTCGGATACTACTTTTTTCAGCTTTCCTTTTTCAACGGTTGATCAGCGAAACCTTACACTTTGCGGAAATCTAGGAGTAGTATGGCGACCTAATGATAGTTGGAAGTTTTCTGCACTAGGATCTACCGGTTTCCGCGCGCCCAATGTAGATGATCTTGCCAAAGTATTTGATTCCTCACCGGGAGTAGTTATCGTACCTAATCCTGATCTTGGTCCGGAGCGTGTCTGGTCAGGTGAACTGGGGGTTACGGCCAAACTGACGGAAAAAATCCGCTGGGAAAATTCCGGGTACTATTCGTTATTTACGAATGCCATCATCACCGATCGTTATCAGTATAATGGAAATGACAGTATATATTTTGATGGAGTCTATAGTGCCGTTTATGCAAACCAAAACCAGCGTCGTGCTTACATCACTGGTTTTACAACATCCATAGAAGCGGAAGTGACTGATTGCTGGCATTTTGTGGGGATGTTGGCCTATACCTACGGCAGGATTCTTACCGATAGCGGAACTACACCGTTGGATCATATTCCTCCCTTTTATGGAAGAGTTTCGTTACGATACAGCGCAGAGGAAGTAGAGGTGGAGTTGTTCTCGCTCTTCAACGGTCAGAAGAAAATAGCTGATTACCTGCTGAACGGAGAAGATAACGAGCAGTACGCTACACCAATGGGAATGCCTTCGTGGCAAACGATGAATCTGCGTGGCAGTTGGTCAGGCTGGAATCCGTTAACCATTCAGTTGGGCGTCGATAATATCCTGGATATAAATTACCGCACGTTTTCCTCCGGCATTCATGCGCCGGGACGAAATTTCATCTTGGCTGCGCGGGTAATTTTTTAACGAGGATATTTACACCAGAATTTTTCCATTCATTGCCGAAGGAATAGAAATACCCATCAACGATAATATCGTCGGTGCAATATCCGCCAGTCGGCCGTTGTGAATTGCTGTATTATCGTTGTCAATAAGAAAGAGTGGAACAGGATTGGTAGTGTGTGCTGTATTCGGCGTGCCGTCTTCATTGATCATATAATCGGCATTTCCGTGATCAGCTGTTATGAGAAATGAATAGCCGTTCTTCAAGCCACAGGCTACAACTTGTTCCACGCAATGGTCTGTTGTTTCTACAGCTTTTACCACCGCGTTGAAGTCGCCGGTATGTCCAACCATATCGCAATTGGCAAAATTAAGGCATACAAAATCGGCAGGACGTTCTTCCAGTTCCTTGCAAAGCGTGTCCGCTACTTCCTGCGCACTCATCTCCGGCTGGAGGTCGTAGGTGGCTACTTTCGGTGAGGGAATCATCAGCCGCGTTTCTTGCTCGAAAGGATGTTCACGTCCGCCTGAAAAAAAGAAGGTGACATGCGGATATTTTTCGGTTTCCGCAATACGGATTTGCGATCGTCCGGCTCTTGCAATGATTTCGCCGAGTGTGTCGGACAGATTGTCTTTGTCGTAAACGACGTGCACGTTTTTGTAGGTGTCGTCGTAGTTTGTCATCGTTACATAATACAATGAAAGATGTTCCATGCCGTAATCCGGAAAGTCCTGCTGCGTCAAAACCTGTGTGATTTCTCGGCACCGGTCTGTACGAAAGTTGAAGCAAATGACGGCATCGTCAGGGGCAATGGTCGCTGTAGGCAAATGGTTCGGACGGGCAATTACTGCCGGCAGCATGAATTCATCAGTTACACCCGCAGCATACGAAGCATCTAAAGCCGCAGCAGCAGAAGGGAATTTATCGCCGTGACCATGTACGAGTAAGTCATACGCTTTCTGCACGCGTTCCCAGCGTTTATCGCGATCCATAGCATAATAGCGGCCTATCAGTGAGGCGACCGAGCCGGTTGTGCCGTCAAGATGTTTTTGAAGTTCTTCCAGGTATCCTTTTCCGCTTTTCGGGTCGGTGTCTCGACCATCCATAAAACCATGTATGTAAACTTCCCGAAGTTCCTCCTGATGAGCCAGCGTGCACAAGGCTTTTACGTGGTCCAGATGACTATGCACACCACCATCGGAAAGAAGTCCGATGAGGTGAAGCTTTTTCCCATTAGCCTTCACATAGCGGATGGTTTTCAGTAATGCCTCTTCTTGGTAAAAGGATTCGTCGCGAATAGCACGGTTGATCTTTACCAGGTCTTGATAGACCACACGTCCGGCGCCAATGTTTAAATGACCAACTTCCGAATTTCCCATTTGGCCGTCAGGTAGGCCGACGTCCTCTCCCGATGTCTTCAGCAGTGCGTGCGGATAGCTCTTATACAAGGAGGAAATGAACGGAGTACGGGCAGCCGCCACTGCATTGGCAGCAGTCACAGGTCCTGATCCCCAACCGTCCATGATAATTAGAATGACTTTTTTTGAAGCACTCATGAATTCCGGAGTATATACAAAGATACGATCTTACCGGGAAGGATTGAACAGGTGTAGATTATATTGCGAAAGTCACTTCAAAAATGGCGCCGGAAGGCTGATTATCATAAATACGTATTGTGCCGTTATGTTGTTTTACGATATAATTAGCCAGATAGAGTCCTAATCCCGTTCCTTTTGTATTCCGTGTTTCTTCGTTGCCGGATCGATAAAATTTTTGAAAGACTTTTTCTTTTTCGATGTCCGGAATTCCTATACCATGATCGGCTACCCGAAGAATGATATGGTCAGAGGTGGTTGTAAGGCTGACGAAAATCGAACTTTCTTTTGGCGAATATTTCGCAGCATTTTCAAGTAGATTATTGAAAAGGATCCCGATAGCATTCCTGTCTCCTCTGAGCTGGAGGTTTTCCGTAATATCGAGTTCAACTTTCGGATGACCTGGGACTTCGCCAAATTGACGGGTAAGCGTTGTGATCAACGTAGAGAGCTCTATTTCCTCGCTGCTTAGAAAGTCTTTACGGTGATCAATCATACTGGCCATCAGCGCATTTTCCACCAAATTATTCAGCCGCTCGGTGTCCAGAATCGCTTTTCGGATGAACACTTGCTGCTTGTCTTTTTCAAGCTCATGCCTTCCCATCGTTTCCAGATAAAGCTTGATGCTGGCTAACGGCGACTTGAATTCGTGCGTGACGGATAACAGGAAGTTTTTTTGTAATCGAGCCAGTTCTACATCTCTGCGGAAAGCGCGGTATGTTACTATGCTTCCCCAGATTAGCAAGGAAAGAAATACGATTCCTTCTCCGATAACCATCCGTTTCCGCTGCGACATCTTTTCCGACAACGCTGCCATCGATAACTCTTGCTCTGCAGCTGTACCTGCGCGCAGTTGGGCGAGTTCTATTTTATGCCGGTAAACTTCTGTGTTGAGATCGGTTAACAGATATGCCCACCAACAGAATTGGAAAATCACGTAGACGACCAGAATGTAGAGAATGGTGATGGAGCGCATGATGTCCGAAGGTACAAAAAAGAAAAAGGAAGCGAACTGGCGCTTCCCTTCTCTAACCATTGGGGGGGGATGATGGTTTTATCGTTTGGCCATGAACTATTCCTGATAGTCGTATTGGGTGGTTTGCCCGTTAACCTGTTTCAGGATCGTCCAAATGCCGTTATCGTCTTTCTTTTCAAGGACATAGAAGTCTACACCGGATTCCCATCCGACATATGGTGTCCAGTTGAGGAACACGTGACGAGCTTCGTCCATTTCACCTTTTAACACTACGGTGGATGTGTTTTGGCTCAGTGATTCTTCGATGTTGCAGATATTCACGACCAGTATTTTGTAGAAGTAATTTTTCTCCTGCACATTCACATTATGATCAATGAAATCGGTTTGTTGCGCCGGAACGGAGGCGTGATAGGTATAGTTGATATTATCAGTAGATCGATAAATGTCAAATTGAAGTACTTTTTCGGGTAGGACGCTAGGTTGCATCCACTCGGTCAGAACATATTCGTTATCTACTACGGTAGAGCGTACCACGTTAACCGTCTGTTCGCTGAATATGTCCAGCGGCTTGGTAACCGAAGTGTCACTGTACGATGTATATACCGTACCACACAGATCTGTTGCCAGGATTCGGTATGAATAAGTGTGTGGACAGTCGAAGGTGGAGTCAAGGTAGGAAAGTGTATTGCCATCGACGGTAGTCAAGTACTGCATGGACTGCCCTTCGATGCAACGGAAGATTTGGTAACTGGCCACTGGGCAGCCGCCGTAAGGTGTCCAGTCGACCTGGATGTCGGTGCCTGAAGGATACGAGGAGACATTGACGGTGGTATGTGCAGTCAGTTGGTCAAGCGGTATAGTGTAACCACAATTGTCAATTGCCTGCACCTTGTATGTGTAGGTATTGTGTAAGGTGTTCAGTCCGGCATCCGTATACGATGACGTCAGTTCGAAACCATTATTCATCAAATCGGTTTTGGTGTAGATCGCTTCGTAGAATCCGGTAGAACCATTCAGTCTGTAAAGTATGTAGGCAGCAAGGTCAAGTGCCGGGTTGTTTTCCCAGATGATTTCCACGGTGGTGTTCGAAGAAACGGAGACGCTGTAAATTTTTGTTTCATTAGGAGGAAGCGTATCGGCGATCTGGATACAAGCAGGGAAAATCGTGTCTGCAGAGCATCCGTTCGCATTGGTTACGGTCAACTGCACCGTATAGAAGCCCGGAGATTGGTAGGTGGCAGTTGGGTTAGCATCGGTGGAGGTTGTTCCGTTACCAAAATTCCAATCATAGCTTGCATTTTCAGTATTGAAAGACGTGTTGAAGAATGGAATATTTACTGGTGGGCAACCGTTACGGAAGGCAGCACTGAATCCTGCCGATGGTGTGGTCAACACGTCTATCGGAGCCGGAGCATAAGCGGTATCCATACAGCCAAACTGATTGGTAGCGATCAACGAAACGTCGTAATTTCCGGCATTGTAATAGGTGTGATTCGGATTCTCAGCTGTAGAAGAAGAGCCGTCACCGAAGTTCCAGGATAAGGAAGAATAGAAGCTGGAAGTGTTTGTCAATGCTGTGGTGAATGGCGCACAGCCAGAAGTAGACGGCACCTGGAAGGAGGCGATGGGTTTTGGATTTACCTTGATTTTACGTTGCAACTCCTTGAAGGACGAGCAGCCTGATGTGTCTGTAGTTATGAGTGCAACGGTAAACGTTCCTGTATCCTGAAACACATGCACCGGATTGCGATCCGTTGATGTGTAACCATCACCGAACGACCACATCCAGCCGCTGGCGTTGATGGAAAGATCGGTGAAGTTGACGGTGAAAGGCTGACAGCCTTCGTAAGCAGAAGCTGTTAGTTCTGTTTGTGGGCCCATCACATGAATATACTGTTGCTTGATGATGGAGTCGCCGCAACCGGCTGTAGAGGTAGCAATCAAGGATACCGTATAAATACCAGGACGCTGATAGATGTGCGAAGTAGTGTCGTTTGTAGAGGTGGTGCTGTCGCCGAAGTTCCATAAATAGTTATCGGCAAATTGCGACAGGTTTTCAAAATGGACTAACGATGGAGCACATGCATAAAGATCGGTTGTAGAGAAGTCGGCTACCGGTTGAGCGGCTTCAATCATTGCAGGAATATGCAAGGTGTCACTACATCCGCCAAGATTGTTAGCTGCATAAACGATCAACGTGACATCGTAATAACCTGCTTGGGTATACGTGTGTTGCGGATTTGGCGCTGTGGAGGTGGTGCCGTCACCGAAATTCCATTCATAACGTACAGCCATGGTGGATTTATTTCTGAAGTTGACGGTGTGCGGAATACAGCCTTTTACACTGTCCGCTTCGAAGTCGGCAGACAAGGAAGAGAAGGGCAGGCCGGTTGCTGTGTCGCGACATCCATTGATATCAACGATGGCCAGTATGTTATTGCGGAAGTTGTAGTTGTTGAATACGTGAGTAGGGTTGGCCTGAGAGGATGTGTCACGATCACTGAAGGTCCAGCTCCAGCTGACAGCGTTCGCACTGGCATCCTGAAAATGCACTGCCATTGGATAGCAGATGTCGGTAAGTGTCGCAGTGAAAGCTGCATAGGCTGTGTCCACTTTGATGTATTGTGGTTCAGTAATACGGCTCATACAGTTGCCGCGGTAGACGTTTAGCGAAACCGTATAAATTCCTGCGCCAACGTAGGTGTGTGTTGGGTTTTCAAGTGATGAAAGATCGCCGTCGCCAAAATCCCATTCATACAGATCTCCGTTTTGAGAGGTGTTTTGAAAGCGAACAGCCAAACGATTGCAGCCCTGACGTGCATTCTGCGTAGTGAATTGTGCTACGGGCAAATTGACGGTAACCGGAGAAGCTGTATAGATTTGAGGACAACCGCTGGCATCGTAGGTAGTGAGCGTAGGATAAAACACGCCTTCTTGGGTGTAAACGTGACTCGGATTGGCAATCGTAGAGGTGTTTCCATCACCGAAATCCCAAATGTAAGACGCGTAATTACGTAAGCTGGTAAAGAAGTTAAGTGTGTCGAGGCCACATACATCGGTGGAGGTGACAAGGATTGGCGCCTGACTGTTTGAAAAGATCGAGGTCGAGATGGTGCTTGAACAACCTGCCGTGTCGGTAACGGTCTGGGTGATGATGTAATTGGATTGACCGCCAGTATACGTGTGTACCGGATGCTGATCGCTGGAAGTAAGTGAATCGCCGAATTCCCAATGCCAGGTTGCTGCATTAAAGGAAGTATCAATGAAAGTGACAATCGCTTGCTGGCAGTTTGTACTTTGGATCACCTGAAATCCTGCTCTTGGGCCCGATACGCGAATAATACTGTCAAGTCGAACTTCGATCTGGCGATTAACACTATCGGTAATCAGTAGGTAAACTGAATATACGCCGGCATTCTGGTAAGTGTGCGAAGGAAATTCTTCGGTGGAGGTACCGCCATCGCCAAAGTCCCAAGCGTAAGACATAGCGCCTTCTACATGATAATCCTGTGTGAACGAAACATACAACGGTGCACATCCGCGTTGTACTTCAGGAACTCCTGGGTTACCGGCATCCACTGGCGTGGAGTCAGGTAATCCGAAGTTAAGAAGTGGACTAACGTAGGACAACGTACAGTTTTCATTGAATATCGTCAATGACACGGGTGAAATGCTGTTGGTTGTGTAAATGTGCAGCGGGTTTTCGTCCGTTGAAGAATTGCCATCGCCGAAGTCCCACAACCAACCGGTTGCGCCAATGGAATTGGCATAAAACTGAACCGGCATTGGTAATGCTGTATCCTGTGGGATTGCGTAGAAATTAGAACCGAACGGGGTGAAGTAGACGCCATTATTCTGCATCGTCGAGTAGGTACAGCCATCAGCAGTAGTAATCGACAAGGTAACGCTGTGGTAACCGCCAACACCGTAAGTATGTGACGGATGCTGATCGGTAGAGGTAGTTCCGTCACCGAAATTCCAGAACCATGATACGGCATTCAAACTGGTGTCGGTAAGTTGAACGATGTACGGTGGACAGGCGGTGGTGGAGTTACTGAACCCAGCATATCCGCCGCGAACATCGAAGCTGCTGAAATTTGAGATGGTTTGTACGCAGCCGCCGCCAGCTGAAGTGGTGGTCAGTGATACGTTATAAAATCCCGGTGTAGAATAAGTATGCGACGGGTTTTGTTGGGTAGACGTGTTGCCGTCACCGAAATTCCACAACCAGGATACTGCGCCGAAAGTTGCATCAGTAAACTGTGTTGTCAGCGGTGCGCAACCAACCGTGGTAGGAGGTGGCGTATAGCCTGCCGTAGGATTCAACGTCTGAATGTATGCACCACGGAAAAGAGTGTCTGTGCAGCCGATTGGATCAGAAACAATGAGGGTGACATCGAAAGCACCGGAGGTGCTATAGGTGTGCGAAGGATTAGCAAGGTTTGATGTAGTGCCATCGCCGAAATTCCAGAAGTAAGTAAGGTTGCTTCCTTGAGTCAGTGCGGTGAAATTAACATCCAATGGAGGGCAACCCATACGCTGGTCAGCAGTGTAAGCAGCCTGAGTAGTGGTCACATTAATCAGGTTTTGTTCAGCATCTGCGCGTGTACAGCCTGCTGCGTTCCAACATTGTAATGTAACGCTGAAGGAACCTCCTGCCGTATAGGTATGCGTCGGGTTATTCAGGTAGGAAGAGCTGCCATCACCGAATAACCAGCGGCAGCTGTCGTAATTTTGGGAATTATTGGTAAAGGAAACCGTCAGCGGTGCGCAGCCGGTGGTGTTGCTATACGTAAAGCTGACAGACGGTTTGTCCATGACGTATACCTGACTTGTAGCGATGACCTGGCAACCATCGTTAGCGGTAATGGTAAGCGTCACTGGAAAAGTTCCCGGCGCAGTATAGGTATGATTCGGACGTAATACAGTTGATGTATTGCCATCACCGAAGTTCCACACACAAGTAGCTACGTTTTGGTTCGGATTGTTGAACTGAACAGTCAATGGTACACAACCGGTATCTTGATCCATAGATACTCCAGGATAATAACCCGGTCCGACCCGAATGGCGAGGGGACCATCCGATACATCGACACAACCGTAAGAGTTTGTCAACGTCAGGTTGACATTAAATGTACCGTTGTTGTTGAATTGATGGGTTGGATTCGGTTGATTCGAGGTTGTGCCATCGCCAAATGTCCACTGCCAGGTGGTGATGTTAGTTGATCCGTTACTGAATTGGAAAACGGTATTTACATCGCAGCCAAAAGTGCTGTTAACACCTATGGTTGCATCCGGCTGTGGGAAAATCGTGATGTATTGATTACGGGTTTTGACATCCTGGCAACCAAAAATGTTTTGCGCAATTAAGGTAACCGTAAATGTACCGGATTGATGGTATACGTGATCGGGATTAACATCGTTGGAAGTAGTACCATCGCCAAAGTCCCAGGTATAAGAGGCGGCACCGGTCGACTGATTGGTAAAATGAAATACTGTTGTGCCCGGGCACGAAGAAGTAGTGTTGGCCGTGAACGCAGCCTGGGGGTAAGCTACGACGTTGATGAAATTGGTTTGCGTGGACGTAGTGGAAGCGCCATTGGCGCCGGTTACCGTCAGCGTAACTGTGTATTGACCAGGAACGGTATAGGTATTGGAAGGATGCTGGAGCGTAGAGGTGTTTCCGTTACCAAACGTCCAATAATACGATACAGCACCGCTGCTCGTATTGTTGAATTGCACCGCGAATGGTGCGCATCCTTCTTGTTGACTCGCCGTGAATCCGGCGGTCAGCTGCCCGTATACTGTGGCAGGGCCCAGTATCGTCAGCAAATAGACTAGTAAACTTCTTGCAGTTTTCATCCCCCGATGGTTTTGCAATGTTTAAGAAATGGTCCCGCGAAGGACCCGATTATGGCAGATCGTTTATTTGACCTGCACCATTCTGTTGGTTGTATTCATGAAGAGCGGATTGGTGTCCGGAGAAGTGATAGATTTCGCTTCGGCTTGTGCCACCAGGTTGCCCTGTTCATTAATTTGTTTGATACGATAGTGTGCTGTTCCATTTACCGGCTTACTGTCGACCCAGCTGTATAAGAGTTCAAGGTTCGATCCGATCCCTTCTTTAAGCCCAACCGGTTCGAATTCGATTCCGTCCTGGGAGCGCTCTATTACATATATGCAATCGGTCGAATTGGCTTTGGATACCCAATTGATGTACACTTTGCCCGAATTAAACACTACCGTTTGCTTGCTGAATTCAAGTTTGCCGGGTTGATTCGCCGGTTGAGCGAACGTGCTAAATGCGGCAAATACAAGAATATAGAGCAACACCAACTCCAGTGCGTAGAAGAAAAAGCTCGTTTTTGGGCTTTTTGCAAGATTTACCGAGTTAGAAGCTTCTGATGTGGACAGTTGAGCAGATTTCGTGGCGAAGGTTTTCATGAGCCTTTGTTTTATATGTCAATATATACCCGTACCCACCCCTGGAGTTCCTGCATAATCACGTACTTCTTACAGACGTAAGGAATTGGCGGAAATCGATCACTTTTTTATCGAAATCGGGTGAACTTGCCCCCTAAACCCCGCACTAAGTGCGGTTTTTAGCGTTTTTCGCAAATTCATGCCATTGCAAGTATTCACCGCTTTTTTGCCGGTGATTTTTGACATTCGGTGTATCCAATCTGTGGTGTGGCCGTTAAAGACTTCAGAAAACAACCACTTCCCAATCTTTAAGATCATGGATACTTTAAACAAAACCATCAAGAAACTGAGCGAAACCGAATACCAGGATTTGCTGTCAGCAGTTGCCGGACGTAAGAATAATAAGCCGTATGTAGTATTAGAAGCGGCCCGGAAAAGCAACTACTCCGAGAACCAGATGATGGATATGCTTGGCGTTACTCCAAGTACCTATTACACGCTAAAATCACGCCTTAACGAGCGTATTGCTGAATACCTTTCCAAAAACGTTAACAATCCTATCAGTGCTCTTAAAGAAAAAGTAGCCATGGTGCCGGCCATGTTGTTCAGCAACGACCGCAACGTAGCGATTCGTTCGTTGAAGAACCTGGAAAAGCAACTGATCGAATACGATTTGTCGAACGAGCTGATTGTTGTGTATAAAGCACTGGCCCGTTTGAGTATGTACAACGGTGATTACGATTATTATGAAAAAGAATATAATCGTCACGTAGCGTACTCGCTGGCTGTTGTGAAGGCAGAAGATTTATTTTATGAGTTCGTCAAGCGTGCCGGAAATTACCAACTCACCCGCGACGAACGCGATTTTGAATCGGTTCAAACAATCCTCCGCGAACTGACCAATATCTCCGAACTCTATCACGGCCACCGTTTGTTCGTATTGTACAATGTGGTGCGAATCTATTACCTGAGTCTTTTCACGACCCGCACAGAAAACCTCCGCGCACTGGAGCTTGAAATTGATTCGTTGCTACAGCAGATCAATAAGAACTTCGAAAAGTTTGAGCTGGATACGTTCTATCAAAGCATTCGCTTCCTGGTTGATTATCTCTACTTTGAATACTATCAGCG
>CAINVI010000178.1 GCA_903854075.1 Candidatus Pollutiaquabacter sp.
TATGCGTTTATGAAACGCAGGCCGCTCCAGCCAACGATAATTGCGCCGGTGCTATTCCATTGACGATTAATGCTACGTGTAATGTCACTAACGGCTCCACTCTCACTGCAACCGGCAGTACGGGTGTAACCAATTGCGTCATATCCAATGCTAATGCGGATGATGACGTTTGGTTCTCTTTCGTGGCGTTAAGCGCAAAAGAAACAATTACGGTTCAGTCCGGACATAAATTCAATGCAGTGGTACAAGTATTGTCCGGCACTTGCGGATCACTTACGAGTTTATCCTGCGCTGATGTTACAAAAAATGCGCAGACAGAAACTCTAAATTTCACCAACCTGACGGTAGGTTCAACGTACTATGTGCGGGTGTACCAGTTTACGGCGGGTGCCGGACGTGGCGGTTTCTCTATTTGTGTGACCTCGCCGCCGCCTGCATGCGTAACTGGTCAATATCCACCCAACGCATCCAGTAATATCCCATTCAGTGGTACAACCTTGTTCTGGAACCGAGTTGCTGATGCGACAGGCTACGATGTGTATCTGGACACCCTTAATCCCGCTACCAGTCTTATCGCAACCAATATAGTCGATACATTCGTTACAGTTGGTTTGTTGAATCGTGGTGCAATGTATTACTACCGAGTAGCTCCTAGAAATGCTACCGGCGTAAATAACAGCTGTAATACGCTGATTTTTGCCACGGAGCCATTCGGGTACAACCTGAATATTTATGCCTTTCTCGAAGGCTTTTATTCGGGCACCCGTACGATGCGACCAACCATCGATCCTGTAAACAGAGATACTGTTGCCGATACGTTACGTGTTAAATTGTACAGCACAACGGCTCCCTATTTTGTAGAGTATCAAGCTATCGCTTTGCTAGAAACTGACGGCTTGGCGATTGCTGAATTTCCGCAACCAGCGTTACAACGCAGCTACTACATCGTTCTTGAAAACAGAAATCACTTGGAGACTTGGAGCAGCACTCCGTTCCTATTCGATACGCCGGATACTACCTATGATTTTACCCTTACGCCAACAGCAGCCTACGGGAATAATCTATTGATGCTAGAAACTGGTGTATACGGGCTTTACAGTGGTGATGTCAATCAGGATGATGTAATTGACATTAATGACATGACCTTCATGGGCTCTAGGCTCGGTAATTTTTCGCCGATCTATCGGGCAGAGGATCTTGATGGTGACAGAGTGGCTGAATCCGCCGATTATTCATACCTGGAAAACCGTGTCTTTTTGGGTAGAATTATCGCTCGGCCATAGGTTGACTACCCTAGTAAAAACTGGCCTTTTTTTAATCAAATACCGTTTTTACCAACCTTTTTTACCCTTTTGTCAAAAAATGCATGATTTTCCACTTTTTTGACAACCTCATACGCTCACTTGGGTTATTTTAAGTGCAATTACAGCGATAAGTCTGTAATTATCAGCAATAACCAGCGTGCAAAAACTCCCCACTTTTCTATTAAAGTCTGGATATAATTCAGCCTTTAGCTTGTCCTGCACCAAGGATCAGCGAGATGGGCTCACGCATGTATTTATTTTTTTGTTGATTTTTTTCTGCTTTTATAATCCTGTTTTTTCTCAGGTGACCTGTACTAATTCCGGTACCTGGACAACAGCTACGTGGAGCCCTGCTCCTCCTACAACCGGACAAAGTATTTTAGTGAATGCCGGATGCACCTTAACCATCGATCAAACCACGCCTTTACTTCAAAACATACAGATTGATGGAGCAATCATCGTCACGACAGGTTCTACCTCGTGTTTGCTGCTTAACGGAGATCTGATCATCAATAATGGTGCAGTGCTGGAAAATAATGGTTGTGTCGATTTTCGAACTCCGGGAAAAAGTTTCCAGCTTAATGGTACCGCAACGTATGTTCACAATCCGCTCTTAAATTTGGCTCAAGACGAAAATATATTTTTCAATGGTAACGAATCCTTCTCCGTCAGCAGTAATCTTTTTATAAAAAAATGGAACGACCCGACGATTCCGTTAGGTGCTGTTTCTCGTGTTCAGTCCGGAAGTTTCGGCAACCTAACACTTTCAGCGACGTTCCCGGGGAATGGTGAATGGCTGCAA
>CAINVI010000179.1 GCA_903854075.1 Candidatus Pollutiaquabacter sp.
CACAATCAATGACCACGTTGAATTGACGGGAACGAATTGCTTCCACATCAACCAAAGGCAATGCAAGAATATGATCAATATGTTGCTGGTCGTAATCATCAACATGACGATCCTGCCCTATTTTGTTAACCTCTGCAAACGTGAAAGAATCGCTTTCAGCCAGCTGTAGGACAGTGGCACCATCTTCCGCAGAAATAAATTCTCCTTTCTCGTTCAACAATTTAAGCGCGTTCCATTGTTTGGGATTATGGCTGGCCGTCAGAATGATTCCGCCATCCGCCTTGAAATCCGTCACTGCCATTTCAACGGAAGGTGTTGTAGCCAGACCGAGATGAATGACATCGATACCCAACCCTTTCAGCGTTCCGGCTACAAGATCGCGCACCATTTCGCCGGAAATACGGGCATCACGACCCAGAACAATAGTTAGCCGTTCCCTGGAGGGATTTCGCAGGATCAACCAGGAACCAAAAGCGGCGGAGAATTTTACGGTGTCCACCGGAGTAAGTCCGTCGCCGGGCTTACCGCCAATGGTTCCCCGAATACCTGAAATGGATTTGATGAGGGTCAAGTGGAGTTGTTTTTATCCTAATTATTGCAAATATAGCTAAAAAAGGGATAAAAACGGAGGCGCCAATCAACCCTTCTACACAGAATTCCGACCCAATAACCTATCATTTACCGTGAAAACACCTGCTTGATGACCGTCGTGGTGGCAAAGGTAGAATCGTAACTCGTCATACTTACGATGAACGTGTCTGCATCTAACCGGTCAATATCAGCCATCATCTCATCGGCGGTTCCGGGCGCAATAATCAACCGAGTTTCATTGTTTGCGAAGCTCCACGGGCCGGTGGAAACAACCTGCGGATCCGTCGGACTGCATTTGGTGGGACCCTCGTCTTCGGTGAAAGTCCCCATAGCCGTGAATGTAAACCGATTGTCTTTTTCGCAAGTAGGTATGAAGGAGAAAAAAGTGGTATCGTTAATCAGGAAATCAGCCATCACCCAGCTGTGGGCGCTGAGCAAGGCTGTCTTCGAAGAAGGAGTGTTGTCATTTTCATCGTCTTTATTGCAGGATGAAAAAAAAGAAACGGCAATGAAGACGCCCGCAATCAGCGTACTTGCTGGAATAAATTTATTTTTCATGGTGTGCGAATATAGTTACTGTGAGACGACTGTTTATTTGGTAATATCACGCTGACCCATCACAAATGGATTGATCCTTCCAGACTTGACCGAAATTAATAATGGTTCTTGTAAGGCACTGTCTTTTAGCTGCAAGCCAAAATCATCCGGATCAACGGAGATGGTGAAGGCCAGCCGAAGTTGTCCCCAAACATCGCGGCCTTCGTAAAAGCCCTGTCCGGGTGCCAGGCGCATGGCTGCCATGGGAACCGACATTTCTTTCGAGGATTTATCGGCGAATCCAAAGGAACCGGAAGATTGAAACTCCAGGGAACTTTCGGGATTAAGAGATACCAGCTGCTCTGCGGGAAGTGTACCAGAATACCAGAAATAGCGATTACGAAGTGTTTGCATCCATTGATCAAGGGAATCGATACCGGACTGAAAGCTATTCAGATCTATTCGAATGTTGACCAAACCTTGAGATTCCTGTACAACGACCAGCGCATTATTCGCCGTGGCATTGATGGATTGTCCGTTGTAAAGGGTGTTCAGATAAACCTGGGATTCTACCAGCTGGGATTGCGCGAGAGCTTTCGTATCGCAGAAAAACAGCATAACAAGGACAGGGAAAAATAGAGTTAAAACAAATTTCATAGTTGTTTTATAGATGGTGAATATAACGAAATGAGTTAAATTTTGGAGATAGTCACGTTGATTTGCTTTTAGACATAATTGACTATCTTTGATTGATACCTAAATACCACCAATGAGCCAACACATTAAATTCGTGAACACCGGTCAAACCGATTTTTTTCACATTCTGCGGGAACGCGTTGACCAGTATTTCACGTCAAATGGGATCTCTCCACACGCCAATCCTGCGATGGTATTCAAGACCATTTTCATGCTGGCGCTTTATTTTGTTCCGTTTGCGCTGATTATTAGTTCAACAGCCACCGGATTGTTTTTTTGGATAAGCTGGATTATCATGGGCTTCGGGCTGGCTGGAATCGGGATGAGTGTGATGCACGATGCCAACCACAAAGCATACTCGACTAATAATTCGATCAACACCCTGGTAGGATATTCACTTAATCTGGTAGGCGGTGATGCGGCCAACTGGAAGCTGCAACATAATATCCTGCACCACACCTATACAAATATTCACAAGGCCGATGAGGATATCGAGAACAAACCGGGCATGCGCTTTTCGCCGGCTGCAATTCATAAACCGGCACACCGCTTTCAATTTGTGTATGCTTTTGTGCTCTACTCCCTGATGTCTTTTTTCTGGGTCATTATCAAAGATTTTCCGCAATTCTTTCGCTACATCCGCACGGGACTTTCCAAATTGCAGGGCGCTAAGAAATGGAAAGCCTTTGCCGTTTTAGTAGCTTGGAAAGCGTTTTACATTTCCTACA
>CAINVI010000180.1 GCA_903854075.1 Candidatus Pollutiaquabacter sp.
CTGCAACCACTTCATTGGCGGAATTAATCGCCACTGCTATACCCTGGTCGTCGCCGGCACCTGTACCATCGTATGAAAATACGCCGGTTTGCGAACCACCAGAATTGAATCGCACCAATGCTCCATCATCAGAAGAAGTACCTTGACCAGTCTGACTATATCCAATGACAAAGATGTTGTTGCTGGCATCTACGGACATATCCAAGGCGCGGTCATCGTTAGAGAAAGGTCCATTATAGGTTGCCGGCGAATTCCATACCGGACTGCCTGTGTTCGGGTCATATTTTATCACAAAGAAATCATCATTCTGAAGATTCTCCGTACGACCACAAACCAGCACGGCACCAGCATTATCCAGCAGGATTTTTGACGGCTCGTCCCGAAGATTACCAGTACCATTAAATCGCTGGGTCCAAAGCACTGTTCCGGCCGGAGAATATTTAATGGTAACGACGTCGTTATTATCGAGTGTATCGTTGATCTCACTGTCACTTCTTCCGGTCACATAAACATTTCCCTGCGCGTCGATGGTCAGGTCCTCTGCCCGATCCGACTGATTGGCCGAATAATTATACTGCCGTGTCCAAACAGTATCGCATAGGGCAGGATTATACTTGATCAGTAAATAATTACTCTTTTGATCAATGGTTTTTGTATAACCGGCTGCGTATATAAACCCGGCTGCATCCTGAACGATGGCATTGAACTCGTCATCTTCATCATTAGAGCCGTTAAACGTATAGGTGCAGGAAGTTTGACCACTATTATCCATCACGGCGATCAATGCATCCCGATCGTCATTTTCAACTACAGCGTACCCTACAGCAGCGGCAAGTAAGGAATTATCGGTCACGACGGACCGAAAGGATGACGTGAAATCTCCTTTGAAGTTCATTTCTTTTTTCCAGACCAGGACACCGCCGGCTGACGTATAGGCAGCTACCAGTGCATCTTTCTGCGAAATATTATTTTCCACGTAGCCAACAACAATGATATTGCCAGTTGCCGGATCGATCACCACAGCATCGCCCTCATTGTCGCTGTTGGACTTTGTGCCTGCCTGGAAATTTACAAATTGTCGTACGCCTGCGTCATTCCAGGCGACAGTCATTACTGAATAATACTCTGTAAGCGGATCAGGATTACGATCGCCGTAGCCTGTTAGCACTACATTCCCACCGCTGGTTAGTGCAATTTCCGTAGGGATATCATTTTGCTGTGCTGGATGGCCTTCCAACGCAGACCACAGTAGCGTGCCGGATGTATTGTATTTCAGGGCCAGGTAATCATAATTGAAAAGACCCGAAGTATTGATATCTGACTGGCCTGCGATATAAATATTCCCAGAGGCATCCGATGTTAGCGCCAGGCCACGATCGTTTTCCTGATACGGACTATTGTAAGCGCGTGTCCACTGGAATAAACCGGTGGTGGTATATTTTATGGTTCTAACGTCATCATCACCGGAAGCATTTTCACTTCTTCCCGTCACCGTGACAAATGCACCCAACGGATCCAAGACCAGGTCAGCTGCGCGATCATCCCCAAAATTCCCGTTGTAAATCGCCGGGGTAGACCACATGGCAGTACCGGTTGCAGCTGCATATTTCAGTGTGGCAAAATCGTCGTCTATTCCATTGGAGGATCTTCCGCAAATATAGGCATCACCAAGTGCATCCACAGCGATGGCGGTCGCTTCATCCTTACCACCAAAAACTCCGGGGCGAGAATAAATAGATTGCCAAAGCAAACTTCCTGACGGAGAATATTTGAGGGTAATGAAGTCAGAACTTCCAGGAATGATATCCGGCTCCGTGTTACCGCAGATATAAATATTTCCACTGCCGTCTAATACCATGTCTGTTGGATAATCGTCAAGAGATGCGCTACTGTTATCCCAGGCTACCGACCACAAAAGATTTCCTGATGCGTCATATTTTAACAGATAAATGTCGTCTTCCGTATTTATTCCTTCCACATAACCGGCAACATAGATGTTATTAAGAACATCGACTGCCACTAGATACGCCTCATCGTTACCGAGTCCGGGACCATTTTTAGTTCGTGCCCAAAGTGTATCACCATTGGGGTTTAGCTTTACTACTAAAAAATCCTTGTAGTTTCCTTCCTTGACAGTGTAGCCAACTGCAACCAGGTTGCCGGATTCTGCAGGAGCTACGGCCTCAAAGCGATCGGAGTTATCGCCGGTGGTCCGGTACCTGTTCTCCCACACGGGTGTCGCAGACAAGCTAACGATTAGTCCACAGAAAAGTATTAATAATTTGATTTTCAACATATTGTATTCTCTTGAAATCATGATTGTTAAGTCAGAATAAGCCACTAATTTACTTTATTTTAACGTAACCTGTGTCTTGAATCGGTCAAGTTTTACCACTCAGGCATGTTTTTTGACCAACGTTGATTAGGTATGAACAACCAAAAATGATCTTACTGTCTCCCAACAAAAAGGTGTTGATAAAAGGTATCTATTTTGAGTATCCTTTGAGCCCTTTGGGAAGTTAAAGGAGATACAATAATCATTACGATGGATTACAAAGAGATTGATGCCTTGATTCGTTTACTGGATGATTCCGACGAGGAAGTTTATGGTCATATCCGTGACCGTTTGCTGAACTTTGGAAAAGGAGCCATCCCTTTTCTGGAAAACGCATGGGGCGGTTCGCTTGATGCCATGTTGCAGTCGCGAATTGAAGAGCTGATTCATGATATTCAGTTTGACAACTTGAAGCGGGAATTGCGGGTGTGGACCGAAACCGGTGGCATGGACTTACTGAAAGGCGCCATACTGGTGGCGCGCTACCAGTATCCGGATTTGCAAGAAGAGACCATCCGACATCAGCTGGAATCCATTCGCCGTGATGCCTGGCTAGAGATGAATGATGAACTGACAGCATTGGAACAGGTGAATGTTCTGAATAAGATTTTTTTCGACATCCACGGATTCTCCGGCAACACTCAACATTACCATGCTCCTCAGAACTCCTTCGTCAACATAGCCCTTGAAACTCACAAAGGAAATCCGCTCATGCTGAGCATCCTTTACATGGAAGTGGCGAATGCCGCAGGTGTTCCTATCTACGGAGTAAATCTGCCGGAACATTTCGTACTCTGCTACCGTGAAAATGCCGACTTGTCGGAAGGTATTACCAGCAAAGTTTTGTTCTACATCAATCCTTTTAGCAAGGGAGATATTTTCAATCAAAAAGAAATAGACCAGTTTCTGAAGCAACTTAATCTTCCGCCGGACCCTTCTTATTATGTGCCGTGCTCCAATATCGCAATGTTGCAGCGATTGATTCGAAATCTAATGAACTCTTACCAGAAATTAGGGTTCATGGATAAGGTTGCTGAGCTCGAACAATTGATGCGAGCTACCGTCGTACGATAACAAAAAAAGCCGGCAATTAGCCGGCTTTTTTCATGATTTACCTAACTTATTAAAAGGAAACGAGGACAGGCCAAAGCATTTTACGCGTGCCGGAAGCGGCCGATGCATCTTTAGCATCAAATTGCTCTCGGCTGACGAGTTTCAAATCCGGGTAACCTGATTTCTGTAATTGCTGGTTCAATTTGACAAGGTCTTTATTCCAGATAGCGGCGGCGGCTTCTTGCTGCTTTGCCACTTCCGACTCCAATGTAGCCAGTTTGTCGAGCTGGGATTGACTGGGGCGACCCATATAACTCAACACAGTAGCATACAGTGAGCTCAACTTTTCACGGATTTTTTCCTCGCCGGTAATTGCCAATCCGGGTGTAGTAGCCACCAGTTCTTTACGGATTGCATCCATGCTGGCTGCGTAATTATTGAGTGCTTTCTTCAGCGCGCTGTTACGGCATGTGTCGGCCATTTCTTTTGCCTGATTCATGGATGTTAAAACACGTTCATTCAGGAAGGCAAGGTCTTCTGTCAATTGATAAAGCGACTTCACTGTTTGGCGCTGCAATGCTTTATCCTCAGCACTATGCGGAGACGCAGGATCATCCATCAGCTTGAATGTGCGCTCAATAATTTTATCACCACGGGTAAGTTTAGCGGTATAAACACCGGGCTCGCACATTGGACCGAAAAATCCGGACGCATCTATCTTTACTCCTTGAGCCACTTTAGGTGGTTTACTGCGCGGATCCCAAGTCACTTTATTAATACCCTTACGCTTTGTCGTAGGAACGGTACCTAAGCTGTTGCCTTTACTGTCAAAGATTTCCAATTTCAAATCACCGGAGGACATTCTGTCTTTGAGGTAGTAAATCAATTGCACGCTCTCCGAGGAATTCGGGCCAACAAAACCACCTGCATTCGGGAAGGCACCGCCGTAACGGCCATTAGTCAGCATGAAATCTTTAGTGTCCAACATAGCGATATCACTGCTCAGTAATTCCGCATTCAACTCACGAATGGGTGAAATGTCGTCCAGGATTAGAATGCCTCGTCCGTGAGTAGCCAGAATAACATCGTGTTTAACCGGATGAATCTGAATATCTCGAACGGCGACCGGCGGAACTTTAGAAGTATACTGCGCCCACGTATTTCCACCATCGACAGTCAAATACAAACCGAATTCAGTACCAAGAAAAATTAGTTTTGGATTGACGAGGTCTTCACGAATCTTATGAGCGTATCCGGCATTCAATTCTACCGTATTCAGCAGGCTCCAGGTCTGACCAAGATCGCGGGTTACCACTGCGTAGGTACGCATATCACCATACATATGATTGTCTAGCGTTACATAAACAGTATTTTGATCGAAGCGACTAGGTTCAATGCTGCTGATCCAGATCTTGGCTGGCAATCCTTTTACTACCGGACTTACCAAAGTCCAGCTTTTACCCGCGTCTTTGGAAAACTGAAGATTACCATCATCTGTTCCTACCCAAATCATATTTCCGTTTCCGGGCGTTTCAGCTATCGTGAAAATCGTACAATGATTTTCAGCGGAAGAGTTATCCGTCGTAACACCACCGCTTTCCTCCTGCTTTTGCTTCGCAGGATCATTGGTTGTGAGATCCGGAGAGATACGTTCCCACTTAGCGCCTTTATTCGTGGAACGGAATAAGAATTGTGACGCCATGTAGAGCGTATTCGGATTATTCGGACTGATATAAATCGGTGTATTCCAGTTATACCGGAATTTAGGATCGCCCGGCTGTTCTTTGGGCTGAATGTCCGGGTATTCATTAGTGACCCGATTAACGCGCCAGGCATTACCTCCCTGGTATTCACTATAGACTATTGTCGAATCCAGAGGGTCCGGCTGTACCCAGAATCCATCACCACCGCCTACATTGGTCCAGTCGCCATTTTCAATTCCTCCGATACTTTGCGACGGAGCAACCCAAGAACCATTATCCTGCAAACCGCCGTACACGTTGTACGGATCCGCCTTATCGATCGCTACGTGATAAAATTGGGAAACGGGAATATTGTTCAGGAAAATGAAGTTGTTCCCTTTGTCGAGGCTCATATAGACTCCACCATCCGTGCCCAGGTATAATTGGGAAGGATTATTCGGATTGATCCAGATGGCGTGGTGGTCGGAATGTACCCATCCTGAAGAGTTGTTAGACTCCGTCCAGGACAATCCGCCATCATCCGAGATGGACAACGAGAACGAAGGCCGATACACCCGCTTGGCATCTTTGGGATCAACGGCTATGGTAGAAAAGTAAAAAGGACGTGCTTCTACGTTTCCGTTAGAGCTTCGTTCCGACCAGGTTGCACCGGCATCGGTCGACAAATACAGACTGGTTTTTTTCGCTTCCACGATAGCAAACAACTTATTGGGATCGCTGGGCGCCAAGGTCATTGCAATACGACCGATTTCACCAGTGGGAAGTCCGTTCGTTAATTTATTCCATGACTTACCGCCATCTGTACATTTATAAAGTCCACAGCCGGGGCCACCGGAAGCAAAAGAAAACGGTGTTCGACGAAACTGCCACATGGAAGCATAAACGATCTCCGGATTATTCGGATCAATGAGGACTTCGGCACAGCCTGTTTTATCATCGATATACAAGAGTTTGGTCCACGATTTACCGCCATCAGTTGACTTATACAAACCGCGGTGCGGACTAGAAGACCATAACGGTCCGGGCGCTGCCACATAAAGCGTATTTGGATCTTTTGGAGCTAACACAATGCGGCTGATGTGCTCGGTACTGTCTAGTCCGATACGTGTCCAGTTCTCACCGCCATCTGTTGATTTATACATACCATTTCCGATGGATACAGAATTCCGCATATTGGATTCGCCGGTTCCTGCGTAGATGGTTTCAGGGTGTTCCTGATCAATAGTCAGCGCACCAATGCTTTGAATGTATTTATCAAAAATCGGTTTGAACGAAGCTCCACCGTTATTAGATTTCCATATACCGCCGCCAGCTGTACCAACGTATAAAAAACGGGGATCTTTGACCACCGCATCAATTGCGGTAATCCTTCCTCCCATGACAGCCGGACCGATTTGGCGGGCCTCTAGCATACCAAATAACGAAGAGGTTATTTTGGGCGCCGTTTGCGCAACGACTTGTAGAGCAGCCATAGTAAAGGCCGCAATAAGCGATAGCTTACTGAATTTCAACATAGCTTAACTGTTAATCAATTTTTACCGGCAGTCGGCATTACGAAAAGTGAATTGTCCAGGGATGGATTCACTTCAATCTTTTCAAACTTAATAGACTGGCCTTGTGCGGCTTCCTCATCCATACGAGTTTCCATATTGAACGGGAACA
>CAINVI010000181.1 GCA_903854075.1 Candidatus Pollutiaquabacter sp.
AATGAGGTCACCGACGATTGCTCCGGATTCCGGTAAGGTCATGCCATTTTTTGCATCGAGTGAAACCAGCAATAAAAAACCGTATTGATCCGCCAGCGTTCGGTAGTTGTTAATCGGTGCTCGTCCGTCTGCATGCGGATCCAAAAAAAGTAAGAGTGGAAGTTTCTGGCCGGAGCGGTAGTTGGTAGGAATATAAAGCGAATAACGCCGCTGGGAATTGGCGGCAGTGAGTGCCGGATAAAATGTACCCGGTTGGAGGTGTACTGTGTCAGCAGCGGTTACCTTCGGTGATTCCGTTGACCTAGAATCCGTTGAATTCCCGGAGCAACACATCAGTGTTATAAGTATTGACGAAAAGAGGAGTAACCGAAACATGAATTACGGATATTGTGGAATATTTAAGCTCGGTAAAGATAATGGCTTCCTCCTAATACTGTTGGATGAATAAATCAGTTGTAGGGTATGCGTGAACAAGCAATGATCCGTCATGCATTACGTGTGATCGAACACTACGATGCTTCGGTTCCGCTGCATCGCCAGCTCGCCGGTTATTTCCGTGCCAATAAAGCAATGGGATCGCGCGACAGGAGGGAGGTGCGCGCCATCGTATATCCTTATTTCCGGTTGGGCGCTGCGTTGTCGAATCTAGCTGCCGAAGAGCGATTGGCCATCGGAAATTTTTTGTGTTCGTTTCAAACCTCCGCCACGCTGGAGGAGTTGTTTCACACGTTTCATATTCCGCCCGTTGAGCTCCATAAGTCGATAGCTGAAAAGCTCCTTTTGGTAGTGCAAAAATATCCAACGTTTCGGCAAGCGGACCTTTTTCCGTTGCTTCATCTAGTGTCGCCGCAATTGGATCATTCGGTGTTCACCCAATCTATGTTGCAGCAACCCTTGGTATGGATTCGCGTCCGTGCAGCTTATCGGTCTGCGGTAGAAAATGATTTTCAACAGGTAGGTTTTGTGTACGCTGTGCATCCAGAACGACCGCTTTCCTGGAGCTTTGATCCTTCCGTAAAATTGACGGAAACGGAAAGTTACAGAAACGGTTTTTTTGAGATTCAGGATGTGTCCTCCCAAATCGCCGGTGATGCCTTTCTGCCAGCTTCGGGAGAATTGTGGTGGGATGCCTGCGCTGCATCCGGAGGCAAGTCGTTACAGCTACTCGAAAAGCAAAACGACATTAAGTTACTGGCTACCGATGTGCGCAGTGCCATCCTGGAAAACTACCGGGAGCGGTTACAAAGGGCCGGATATACCCCGGAAATTGCAGTTGCGGATTTGACTAAAGACGATTTTCACCCTGAAAAAGCGTTTGATGCCATCATTGCCGATGTTCCATGTTCAGGGTCAGGAACCTGGTCCAGAACACCGGAAATGTGCACGGGTTTTATTGAAGCCGATGTAAAGCAACGGTTTATTCCGCTGCAACGTCAAATAATATCCCGACTCATAAGTCGACTTAAATCAGGGGGAACCTTGTATTTTATCACTTGTTCTGTTTTTTTTGCAGAAAATGAGGAAAATATCCATTGGCTGGTAGATGCTTTTGACATGAAATTGGTACGAAATGTGTATCTTAAGGGTATGGATCAGCGCGCAGACTCAATGTTTCTCGCTGTTCTTGTAAAAAATTGAAAATAAGTTGATTAAATCTACGCTGGCGAACTGCTTGACGGAACCCTCACCGCGATTTCGGAGTATAAGCAAGCCAATGTCTATGAACCTTTTTCTTCGAATGAAATGTTGTGTCGTTCTGCTGGGAATGTTGTTTCTCCAGCCCTTGAACGCCGTTGCCCAAAAATCCGATGCTTCTGAAAAAGAAATGCGCGAAAAGGCTGCTTTGGCCTTTGAGGCGAAGAAATACGACGAAGCGGCTCCGTTGTTTTCGCAGCTGCTCAGCTTGAACCTCCGCGATACGTTATTGAATTATTATTACGGAGCCAGCCTTTCCATGTTGCCGAAAGACCGCCGTACTTCTGTGTCTTACCTGGAGTTTGCCGTCAGTGGGAGAAGCGTTCCTAAAGAGGTCTGGTACTTTTACGGTCGCGGATTGATGGCCGCCGGTCGGTATTCTAATGCAAAAGAGGCCTTTGACACGTTCCTGTCTTCCGGCGCCGGTGATAAACCGATGAAGAGTGAAGCGAAAGTGCTTTCTTCCAACTGTGCTAATGCGGATGTGTTATCGCGCGAACGAAAGGTCATTGCAGTGTTGGGGGAACGACCTGTTCCGAAGCAGAACTTTTATTCTTCGTATACCTTTAGTGAAGGCAACGGAAAAACCGTTCCGGCAGCGGAAATGTTTTTATCCTCCGCCGATAAGGAGAAGCTGACAAGCCCCGTAATGTTTATTGCCAGTGATCTGCAAACCATTTACTTGGGAAGTCTGGGGAAACGGTCAGGTACAGGAAAAGATTTGTACCGCGTCCGGAAGCAAAGTAATGGTTCCTGGTCTGAACCTGAATACGCCGGTTCTGCCATCAGTTCTCCCGAGTTTGAAGACTTTCCGTTTATGGAACGTAGTGGCCGGACACTCTATTTTTCCAGTAAAGGATTTAATAGCATTGGCGGATACGATGTTTTCCGTTCCGATTACGACTACACTTTAGGACAATGGTCGGCTCCCGTCAATATGGGATTACCGATCAATTCTACCGAAGACGATATGCTGTTTGTACCTGCGGTGGATGGCAAGTCGGCAACTTACGTAACGGCCGATAATGCAGATCCCGGACAACTCATTCTGAAGACCATAGAACTTTCGCAAGGTGATCAATCGCTGACAACTATCAAGGGTTTTTATAAATCGGTGGATCAGCAGATGCGGCGCGATGCTCGTATTTCTGTGATTCGCCAGCGCGATCGTGCTGTGGTAATGTCTTCACGCACTGATCCGCGCACCGGACAATACGAGTTGGTGATACCTGCCGATGAAGACTATTTTCTGATTGTGGAAGGCGGAGGCTACGTGCCTCATGCGGAACGTTTCAGCATTCCGGCCGGAACAGACTTGACTAGTATCAAACAGGTAGTTGTCATGAATCGCGCCGGTTCGGATGAACAACTGCAAATAACCAATTATTTCACGTCGCTGGATAAAATGGATGTCAGTGGAGAACAAGCTGCAGCCGAAGTGTTAACCAGTTCACTCCCGGCTTCCGCTGTCGACTCTTCTCAACTTATTGCCGTGCAGATCGAGAACAGCACTTTCTACGTCGTTGATCCAAACGCAACGCGCCCTGCAGTTGCACAAAATTCACCTGATGCGGCCGACAAAGCAGATGATATAGCGGAGGCTACAGTTGAAAAGTTGGTCATTGCTGAAGAAGTGGAAGAAGAGCTTGATCTAGTCGCTGAAGCAACAGAACCTGTCAACGGAGATATTACGGACGACCAATTGGCCCAATTGGCCTTGGAAGATGCAGCAGATAATCGACTGGAAGCACAGGAATTGCGGACCGATGCAGCAGATTTAAAAAAGCAAGCGGAGGAGAAGCAACAAACAGCCATGATGTTGGCAGAAGAGGTCAAATTGATGGATTCTGCCGATACAGAAAGAAAAAAGGTGCTGGCTGCCCGAGCCTACGAGTTGGCGGAATCGGCAGCTGTAACGTTTGCACAGTCTGCACAGTTGGATAGCATGGCTACTGACCGCGAGGAGCTGGCGGCCATGTCTGAAAAGGAAGCTGCTCGCTTATTGAGCAAGTCGGATACTAAACAGGCAACAGCCGGTCGCTCGGAAAGTACACCGAAATCAACGACTATTCGTTTACAGGAGCCTACTGCCATTGCTGCACCAGTGGTTTCTTCTCCGACAATTAGAGGAGCCGATGCTGAGGTTACTACTGAAAAATCCTCGCCCACCGAAACAGGAGGGTTGGATAAACTTATAGCAGCATCAACCGAGCCGGACAAATCCTCGGAAGCGGAAGATGAAACTGAAAAAGACGCTGCAGCTTCGATGGCCGAACCGGTTACAACTACGAAGGCTGATTTAACGGCGAATGAACCTGTAGCAGAAGTTGTTGCGCCACCAACTCCTGTTAAGAGCCAGCCGGAAGTGGTTGTGCTTGCGAATGAACCTGCAGCAGAAATTGTTGCGCCAGCATCACCTGTTACCACGCCTACTGAAAGTCAGCCGGAGACTGTTGTCGTTGCAAATGAACTTATAACTGAAGTTGTTGCGCCAGCATCACCTGTTACCATGCCTGTTGAAAGCCAGCCGGAAGTTGTTGTGCTTGCGAATGAACCTGCAGCAGAAGTTGTTGCGCCAGCATCACCTGTTACCGCGCCTTCTGAAAGCCAGCCGGAGGCTGTTGTCGTTCCGAATGAGCAGGCTGCGGCTGTTACAGCTGTTCGTGAAGCAGATAGAACTTCATCGGTAGAATCAATTAGTGAGAATGAATCCGTCGCCGACCGTCAAGTTGAAGCTGTATCTGTGCCTAAGCTACAATCGGAAACTTCATCTTCGGAAAAAACTACTTCGGATTCTACTGCGGAAATTACAGAAACAGCGGAGTTGGCAGTTGCACCGATGGAGGTGGAGAATACTGCGATCATTCAAGCCACAGCAGAAATTGCCCTGAATTCGGAAACTAATGCTGATGCAAAAGGAGATAAAGTTGTAGCAGTAAATGCAGAGCCTGTAACAACGGAAGCGAACACTGAACTTCCTGTCATCGATACCGAAAATCCGGTGGTGAATGATCCTGCAGCAGCGGTTACTTATTACACCGCTTACACCAATAGCAAAGAACGCTCGGTAGCGCTTGATCGTCAGTTTAAGGAATTGCAATTACGCATAGAAACTATGCCGGTAGGGGAAGAGCGCGATAGCATTATAGCAATATCCGGAGATATCAGTGGTGAATCCATTCGTCAATGGCAATTATCTCAGCAGCAACTTAAAGCAGCACGCACTGCTGATCCGGATGTCGAAGTGAAAATAGGAGTGGTTTCCACAGCGTCTTCTGATAATTCGCTGCCTGATGCTGATATTACCGAAACCTCGGATGCTATTATAGTAGATGGTGTCACGTATCCTGTTGCGCTGGAAGTGCCGGTAACTTCACCGGTTCAAGAGGAGCCGACAGCAGCTACATCGGTAGAATCGGCAGCATCGTTAAGCAGCGCGGCATCAACTACGGAAGCATCAACCGATACGCGTAGTTCTGTTATTCCTGAAATTTCCCAAGTAAGTCCTGTACAAAAACGTACAGAAACGACTGCAGCCGTGGATCCGGTTTCCGTGGACGGCGAACAACAAGTGGCCGTGCAACCTGCCGAAGAGGTCGCCAGTGAATTTTCAGAAAATCAACAAGCTACTGTTCCTGCGGAAACACAGGTTTCAATATCCGAAGAGCAGCCTGTCCGTGAACAAGTGGCTGCGGCTGTGTCGGAAACTGTGCCGACAGTGATTACCGCTGCTGATCTCGCTACCGATGCTCCAGTCGTTGGCGATGACGTCAATGCTACAGTTCCTTCCAATGAAACACAAGTGGCCGTAAATCCGGTGACCACTGAAGTGTCAGATGTCCAGGAGCCACTTACGGTTTTACCTGCTGAAATTCCTGGCCAGCAACCGATGGAGACCAGCAGGTCCGAAGAAGTACCTTCATCAAAGGTGGGTATTGCTGAAGATGTAACAGTGATTACGGAGAATATCGCATTGAATACGGAAAGTGAAAAGCAGGAAGCTGCCGTTTCGCAGGAACAGGCTGCAGAAACAGCGGTACCTGTGATGCCAGCTGCAGCGGAGGCAAAAGAATCACTTCCGCCATTCAAGGATCCTGAACAAGCCAAGGTGTATACTGAACTCAAGCAAAAAGTAGCAGAGGAAGAACAAAATACTGTTGATCTTTTCTGGGAGGCGGTACAGTTGAATAAATTGGCGGCTGAAGAGCGTGCCAAGGCGCAGCAGTTTACCGAAGCGGCCGCCGCCGAAACCGATACGGAACGAAAAGCATCCTTATTGGATTCTGCCGAGGAGTATACCCAACAAGCCATCGAAAGTGAAAATACGGCCCGTACAAAATTTGCGGATTCTCGTTCTTTGACAGAAGATATTGATGCGATGAATGAGCAGGCAGATGCACTTCTAGTGGTTGAGGAGCAACCTATAGCCGATAATGATCAGCGAGTACAATCATTATCCGATTCTTCAGTAAGTGTCGAGCATGTTCAAGCTGCTGAAATTATCACCGCTGCTGAAACTCCGACGACTACACCTTCAACCATATCACCAACCCCTGTCACTACAACTCCGCTCACCGGTGAGGGAGTTTTAATTACAGCAACACCAACACCAACAGATGGCGCGCCTAGTATTTCGCCGGTGTTACCTTCCATTTCATTATCAACTGCAGCTCCGATGGCCTATTCTGCAACGCGGAAAATTCCATTTGACGAAACCTTACCGGATGGATTAGTATTCAAAGTGCAGATTGGGGCGTTTAAGCAACCGGTCAACGACGATGCGTTTGGTGGTTTGCGTCCTGTAACCGCTGAGACGACTCGTCCGGGTTGGATTCGCTACTGCGTAGGACTCTTCCGAAATTTTGATCCGGCCAATCTGGTCAAGAAGGAAATGCAGGCTATTGGATATCAAGATGCTTTCGTTGTCGCTTATCTTAATGGCAAGCGTATTTCGTTGGGCGAAGCCAATAGTTACCTGGCGCGACAAAATGACTTGCGTAAAGCGGAGCTGAATGCAGTGGCCAATACAGAATTAAATACGCTGCAACAATTGGCGATTACCCCAGAGCGTTATCCTTCCGGAACGGATAAAGATGAAGCGGATTTTAGGAATATTCCACAAACGTTATCGGCTCCTGCTACTGTTATTAAAGGGACATCAACGCCTCAAAAGTATGCCGTACAGGTAGGTGTGTACCGCACTTCCGTAACTCCACAAATCTTATTGACGATTCCAGAACTCCAATACATAGCGCTGGATAAAGGATTATTTAAATTTACTTCCGGCGTCTTTACGACGTACGAGCTGGCCACTTTACGTAAGCAATTGGCGGTAAGTGCCGGTGTTAAGGATGCATTTATTATTCCTTATCGCTCCGGAGTGCCTGTAGTTTCAGCGGAGGCTACTCAAGTCGAAGCAGTTGTTGAAACTACCCCCGCGCAGATTGATGTACCGACCGAAGCAAGTTCCCCGGTCACTGAAACCATTCCGGCAACTCTTCCGGCAATCTCCAACGCACGCATTAGTTACAGTGTACAGCTGGGTGCTTTCCGTGAAAATGTACCGCTTTCCGCCGTCGATGCCTTCATTCGTATTTCTGAAATGGGTATTCGGCGTGTAGCTGACGAACGAGGGCTGCAGGTCTTTTATGCCGGTGATTTTTCGGATTATGAGACGGCTGCAGCAGCAAAGGCAGTTGTGGTAGAAAAGGGCGCTAAAGATGCATTTGTCGTGGCATTCCAAGGCAATAAGCGTATTTCCTTGAGTGAGGCACGTCAGTTGCAAGGCCGTTGATTGCAGCGGAATTTTTTGTTAACTTTACCGGAAAACCCGGTAATCATGAAGTCCTTCTCCAACCATGCTGACGTACAAACCGAAGAGGTTATAAATTTAGAGGAGGTCACCGTCCGGGAACGGGAGCTGGTTTTATACAACGATGATCATAACACGTTTGATTTCGTTATCGAATGTCTGATCAACATCTGCAAACACGATCCGCTGCAGGCGGAACAGTGTACGTACATCGTGCATTATAATGGAAAGTGTTCCGTGAAATGCGGCTCCTATGCCGACCTCAATCCAATGCGAGTTGCTCTGGCGGATAAAGGGCTTAGTGTAGTGATCAGCTAATTAATTCTCATTTTAGCATTCATATCAATACATCGTCACTGATGTAATGGCGATGGACTTTTTCTTGGTGTGGAGCATTGGTTTATTTGATTTGTTTCTATCCCTTTTTGGATGTTGACACGTTTTCTATGACGAATGTCAAGTAATCACGTTAAAAGCCTTTTGTATTTTTCGGACATGAAACGTAGTTCAAGAAATCTGATCGCATTTTTATTGCTTATTCTGGTGTGGGCATGTACGAAGGTGCCCATTACCAATCGCAGGCAATTGAACATGCTTCCCGAAGGACAACTTATCGACTTGAGTCTTTCGAGTTACGCGAGTTTTCTAAAAAAACATCCGGCCATTACTGCTGGTGCTGAGGCGACCATGGTGAAATCGGTCGGAAGTAAAATTGAAAAATCGGTCAGTGCCTTCATGACGCAGCAGCACCTGGCCGATCGGTTAACAGGCTACCAGTGGGAGTTCAACCTAGTGAACGACGAAGAAGCTAATGCCTGGTGCATGCCGGGTGGTAAAGTGGTCGTGTATTCCGGTTTATTGCCGCTAACGAAGGACGAGACCGGGTTGGCTATCGTGATGGGACATGAAATAGCGCACGCTGTGGCACGTCACGGTAATGAGCGGATGAGTCAGGCGTTGGTAACACAGCTGGGAGGCATTGCGTTGTCTGTGGCTGTAAAAGATCAACCGGGCATGACACAGGATATCTTTTTGCAGTCGTACGGGATAGGCTCTCAGTTGGGCATGCTGGCGTACTCCAGGAAGCACGAGACGGAAGCCGACAAGCTGGGGATGATTTTTGCGGCCATGGCTGGCTATGATCCGCAGCTGGCGATAGGTTTTTGGGAAAGAATGGCCGCCAAAGGTGGAGCAAAGCCACCGGAATTTTTAAGCACACACCCGAGCGATCAGACACGCATTCAGGCGATTAAGCAATTTATGCCGACTGCCATGAAGTATTATAAGCCGGAATCAAAATGATTACTTGTTATATTGAAAAAATCCTTATTTTTGCGCCCCGATCAAGTTAATTGATTGGAAACGGACCCGTAGCTTAACTGGATAGAGCATCTGACTACGGATCAGAAGGTTAGG
>CAINVI010000182.1 GCA_903854075.1 Candidatus Pollutiaquabacter sp.
CAACAAATTTCCTGGAACTTTGGCAACGGTTTGTTCTCCAGCGCTATGAACCCAAGTTTCACCTATACCAATCCTGGCACTTACAACGTAAGCATGACAGTCACCACTAACGGTGGTTGCGCATCTGCGGCTAGCGGAACGATCACGGTTCATCCGCTTCCTGTAGCTGACTTCAGTGCAGATGCAAGTTGTCTGGGAGAAACAACGCAATTCGCAGACGCCTCTTCCATCGCAGACGGATCCATCGCTTCCTGGAACTGGAACTTTGGCGACAACAACCAGTCTACGCAGACAGCCCCTGCCCACACGTATGCCGCTGCAGGAAATTACAACACCACACTTATTATCATCTCTAATCAAGGATGTAGCGATACGATCAACAAAAACATCACCATTCATGGTCTTCCGGAAGCCAACTTCACGGTATCCAACGAATGTGCAAACACGGCCATTAATTTACAAAACACCTCTACGTCGGCATGGGGATCCATCAGTAGTTTTGACTGGTCATTCGGCGATGGTAACAGCGCTTCCGTCCAGCAACCTAACCATCAATTTGCGGTAGCAGGTACTTACACCGTACAACTGACAGCTACGACAGTAAATGGTTGCGAGAATACCTTCAGCCGTCCGGTGACCATTTTCCCGAATCCAGTAGCTGCATTCACTGGAAATAATGTATGCGCAGGAACACCGATCAGCTTCACCAACAATTCAACAGTTGCCTCCGGTTCCATCTACTCAAATTACTGGACCTTCGATGCGAACGGTTCTTCCAGCGACATCCATCCAACCAACACCTTTACCACGGACGGAACCTACACGATTACTTTGGTTACCACCACGACGATGGGTTGTCGCGATACTGCTATCGGCAGCGTAACTATTCACCCTATTCCGATGGCGGCGATCAGCTCACAGGACGGCTGCTTGAACAGCACCACACAGTTCACTGATAACTCAACGGTGAATAGCGGTAACATTACCGGATGGAATTGGAATTTTGGTGATAACACTACTTCAACAACTTCAGCTCCTACTCACACCTTTGCTATGCCTGGAACCTATCCTGTTACGCTGGATATTGTAACCAACAACGGCTGTGTAGCATCGGCTGCCATAGCGGTGAATATCTTCCCTAATCCGGAAGCTGCATTCTCCACTGGCAATGTTTGCTTTGGCAGTCCAAGTCAGTTTGTCAACCAATCCGGTGTAATCGGCGGCATCGCTTTCACCAGCAACTGGAATTTCAGCGACGGAAGCACGTCAACCGACGAGAACCCTTCTATCATCTTCCAGCAAGCCGGTCAGCAACAAGCTACACTTACCATTACCTCCATTCATGGATGTACTGCACAGATGAACGGTCCTGTTACCGTTTACAACACTCCACTTGCGCGCTTTGCAACGAATGACAACTGTGAAGGCGGTCTAACAGCCTTTACCAATCTGTCAACGTCACAAGATGGAAACATCGTTGCTTGGATGTGGAATTTTGGAGACGGCACAACATCAACGGAAAGTGATCCTGACCACCAGTATGCTACTGACGGACAGTTCACGGTAACACTTGAAACCACCACCGAATTTGGCTGTATTGACACCACTGAAACTCCGGTTACTATTTTCAACCAGCCTGAACCGTTGATTCAGGCCATAAATGCCTGCGCCGGTACACCGATCCAATTCACAGCAAGCACGGCTGTATCAACTAATGGTATCAATTTCAGCTGGAACATGGATAATTCCATCACGGTAGACTCTGCAAACTTCAGCCATACGTTCAATCAGCACGGCACTCATACGGTAAACCTTACCGCAACCAGTGCAGAAGGATGTATCGGCAACAGTACCATGAATGTAGAAGTCTTTCCGTTGCCACAACCTGAATTCAGCTCCAACCCGGTTTGTTTGAACGGAACCACCGATTTTGATAATGCTTCACAAATCGCTACGGGCACCATCAGCACATTCAACTGGTTCTTTGGTGACGGACAAAGCACCGTTTCCAACGATCCTAATCACCTCTATACATCTGCCGGCACCTTCCAGGCCAGCCTGATTGCTACTTCTAATAATGGCTGTATCGCAACTGTTGCTCATCCGGTAACCGTATACGCGAATCCGGCAGTAAACTTCTCTACCGGTGTGCAAGGTTGCAGTCCTGTCCTGGCTACGCCACGCGATCTGACGGTTTCTACCGACGGCCAGATCACCGGTTGGTTATGGGATTTCGGCGATGGAGACATCTCTACAGATCAGCAACCATCACACGTCTACACGAGCTCTGGTAGTTATGCTGTAAGTCTTACAGTGGTTTCCGCTTTCGGTTGCCAGTCAAGACTTACCGCGCCGGGTTTCGTACAAGTATTCCCGGAACCTACTGCTGATTTCATGATGAACACCGCATCTGTAAATGATCTTCAGCCTACGGTAGAATTTACGAATCTTTCTCAAGGATTTAATTCCTTCCAATGGAACTTTGGCGACGGAAACATTAACAGCCAGGATATGAATCCAACGCATACCTTCGGCGATACCGGATCCTTCTCCGCTATGTTGATTACGGTAAACCAATTCGGCTGCCGTGATACGGCCTTCAAATCTATCGAAGTCCGTCCAACTTCTACTTTGTTTGCTCCAAATTGCTTTACACCCAATGGTGACGGAACCAACGATGTATTCAAACCGGCCTTCACGAACATGACCGACATTCAGGTATGGGTGTTTGACCGCTGGGGCTTACTGCTGAAAACCTTTGATGGCATAAACAGTTTCTGGGACGGAACGCACAACGGTGTGCGTTGCCAGACTGACACGTATGTGTATAAAATCCAAGGTACAGGTATCGAAGGCAAGAATTACGAATGGGTTGGACACGTCAGCATCGTATACTAATCCATATTTCAAAATAGTCGTCATGCAGGTCAACATAAACTGAGAAACCGATTGACCTTTCATGGTGTGTTTGGGAAGCCCCTCGGACCTTAGCCGGCCGGGGGCGCTTTTTTTATAGGAACTTCCATCCGGGAGGATAAACTGTCCTTACATTTTTTCGGGTCTTCGCCAACGACCTCAAATAGGCGAATCGATGAGGCATCCCGAACACCGTTCGTAACCGGCGAAAATCATCCACCAGCTGCTGCTGTCTTCCGTCGCGCGGAACGAAAGCATTTGAATAGAATTCATTAAAGCCCATAATCATTTTTGTTATTGTTGTAAACAAGATAAGTTCAACGCGGCCGAAACTCAATTTTACTTGGTGAAACGCCATCAATAAAGGGCGGAGGTAAAAGTTAGAGGGGTCTTCAAAGTCGTGCAAATAGTATAAAAAAGAAAAGGCTGCCTTTCATCGCAAAGACAGCCTTTTACATTCACCTAAACAAAACAAAATTATCTTGAGGATTAATCAGAGGTGCAACGTGACGTAACAAAACAACGATGATTTCAACCTCTGATAAATCAGAACAATTCTATCCCTCAAGTGACAACAACCCACAAGTTTCCATCGGCGGATTATGTGAATGGTTAAAAAGCGGTGGCGAAAAGTGTCTATAAGTGGGCGAAAGCC
>CAINVI010000183.1 GCA_903854075.1 Candidatus Pollutiaquabacter sp.
AATGCCGCCACGGAGTCGATTACAATGATATCAATAGCTCCGGAACGGATGAGGTTATCGGCGATTTCAAGGGCCTGCTCTCCGTTATCCGGCTGGGAAATCAACAAATCCTCCAGATTCACGCCAAGCTTTTGCGCATACAAACGATCGAAAGCGTGCTCCGCATCAATAAAGGCAGCTATACCGCCATTTTTTTGTGCGTTGGCAATCGTCTGGATAGCCATGGTGGTTTTACCTGAACTTTCAGGACCGTAGATTTCGACTACTCGTCCTTTTGGCAAACCGCCAATTCCAAGCGCGGTATCCAATGTGATGGAGCCGGTGGAAATGGTTTCGACCGGTTCAACGACCTCATCACCCAACTTCATGATCGTTCCTTTTCCGTAGGTCTTTTCCAGCTTGTCGATCGTCAGCTGAAGCGCCTTCAACTTCTCCTTTGCGTTCTCTTTTACTTCTGCAGTTGCCATAATTTTTATAGGATTAATGTTTGATTATTTCGATGTTCAACACTGCAAATATACAATGATTGTCTCACAAACAACAATCATGATTGTTAAACAATCAAAATAGTTATTAACAAAGGTGGCCAAACAATCCTCAAAAGCGGCAATTGTTGAGAAATTTTAGCATTTACGCTCCTTAATACCTGCAACACCTGAAATGGCGTTCTTTGTAATTAGGGTAATAAGGAATCCCTGAACCTTTTAAAAACTCAAAACCAAGCTCCTTCCCAACTTACTTCGGTTTACGAATATTGATTCCGGTGGAATCAAGGCTGATGACCGCGCCATTTACGGCATTTACCTGAATTCCGGTACTGTCAATACGTACAATTGCATCATCGTCGGTGGGCATCGAACCGACAGCCGTCTCAGTTCCGTTACAATCCAGACACGATAAACCATCGGGAGTCATTTTCCAATACCGGTTGACCATATCGTGATCGTAAATATTCTGAGCATTCTCCACATCATACAGCAGCTGATCCATGCTTTCGCTGATAAAGATGGTTTCTCCCACGGGAACTTGCAGAATAAGTTGCACCCGCTGATTACGATATTTTGCAAGTTTATCCATTGAAAATGTTGGACTAAGCTCCAAAACAGAATCCTGCACAAGAAGCGAATAGTTCAATTGTGTTGCATTGTTACGGGCTGCCGAAGCATCACTACCTTTTGCAAAGAAAAGTTCGATGAGCCGGAATTGGCCGTCAGGACTTTTTACGATATCCAATTTCACCTTGTTGGATACTAGCCGATCGTTGACTAAAGAAAGGTCCCAATCCGGTTCGTCTTGTTGATCACCGTATTTCTTTTCCAAATCGCCATCGTTAGTAGTGGCCAAGACCAACGTCTTTCCGGACGTTGCAGAAATGATCAATTCTTTTCGGACACTCTCTTCCACCTTGAATTCCTTCAGCGCATCAAGACCGAGAAAAACCAGTAACGCAATCCCCACCAACCAAAGTCCTAGTACACTGAATCCGACCATCCGGGAAACTTTGAGGTTAAACAGCAGTTTGGCACCGGCCCAGGCAAGAAGGAGAAACGGAATTCCTATAGTAAGTGCCAGGCCGGCCATTGCCCAGATAAAGGCTCCAGTTCCTGTGAAAGATGACTGTAGCAAAAGCGGAAAGGAAACGCCCGGAATATGAAACACGATACCGAATAGACCGGCAAACAAGGCTAATGCAACAACCAATCCAATAAACAAGAAGAAAACAGCGAATAGTTTTACGACTACTTTAAGTATCAGCTGTATGACGTCTGCAATACCCTGGAATATATTTCTAAAAACAGAACCGGCGTTTTTACGACCGTATTCGGCATAGCGCTCTGCACGTACTTTCAACTGTTCCATCTCTTCTTTTACATTCTTTTCGATGTTGGAAAGGTTGACAGGCCGGCCACGCATGCGTAATTTATCGGCGCTTGATTTTGCTTCCGGAATCGCAATCCAAAGAATGATGTAGAACAGCAAACCAGTTCCCAATCCAAAAAACAAAAAGGCGAACAGTAAGCGTATCCAGACAGTATCGATATTAAAATAAGCACCTACTCCGGAGCACACGCCGCCCAATACCTTATCATCCGGATCACGGAAAAGTTTCCGATCTGCTCCGGCACTGTTTTCATACGCTTGTCCGCTGCTAGCACCGGTAGTATCTCCGGCAGAAAAATCTTCCGGCTTACCCATCGTTGCCATGACCGGCTCCACATCCTGCAAGGTGATCACCTGGTTGGGTTCCTTGATCAAAGCAGCCAGCATTTCCGCTATACGTGCTTCTACATCCTGCATGATTTCATCCCGGCCGTCGGTATTACCGAGCGAACGGCGAATACTGTCCAGGTAAGCGAGAAATTTTTCATACGCATTTTCATCGAGGTGGAAATTCATTCCACCGATATTCACGGTGATGGTCTTGTTCATGATTGGGTTTCGGATTTAGTGGTGAGATTAACCGCTTCTACCAGTTCGTTCCAGGTCAACTGTAAAGCGTGTAAGAATTCGCGACCTTCGACGGTCAGTGAATAATATTTGCGGGGTGGTCCGGACTTACTCTCTTCCCACCGGTATTGCAGAAGGCCTGCATTCTTCAACCGCGTCAATAGCGGATATAAAGTACCTTCCACGACAATCAATCGGGACGCTTTCATTTCAGCGATGATGTCGGATGGATACACTTCATTCCGTGACAGGATGGAAAGAATGCAGAACTCCAGCACGCCTTTACGCATTTGGGCTTGTGCATTTTCAAGGTTACTGCTCATCTTCTTTCGATTTGTTATGCAAATATATATGCATTAAACACTACTTTGCAATACATAGTACTAAATAAAATACAAGATATTGATTATTAATACTATAAAAATTGTAATTCGTACATAGTTAAACGAAAAAACCCCGTCGACGGACGGGGTTTGAAATTATTATTCTATTTCTTGATTACTTTTTTCCTTTAATCTCGAGGAGTTCCAAATCAAAGATAAGTGCTGAATTGGGTGTGATGGGACCTTGTCCGCGATCGCCGTAGGCCAGATCGGACGGTACATATAAACGGTATTTGGATCCGACGCTCATCAGCTGCAGGGCTTCCGTCCAGCCTTTGATCACAGCACCCACCGGAAATTCCACCGGCTCACCACGATCCACCGAGGAATCGAATACCGTTCCGTCAATCAGCGTACCATGATAGTTCGTTTTCACCGTATCATTGATCGTTGGTTTCGGGCCTGTACCCTCTTTGACCACCTCGTATTGCAATCCGCTGGCTGTGGTAATGATGCCTTTCTTTTTACCGTTCTCATCGAGGAATGACTTGCATTTAGCCAGGTTGTCGTTTGACTTTTTGGATTGTTGCTCGGCCAGGTATTTTTGAATAACGCCTTGCGCTTCGAATTGAGAAATCAACAGATTAGTGTCGCCGCTCAGCGCCACTGCCATGGCTTGTTTTAAGATATCCAGATTCAAAGAATCGAGATTATCCTTTTTCATATTAGAACCGATGGAAATACCGATACTATAAGCCATAGAGTCCGATAGCGAAGTAAGTTCTGTAGAAGAACTTCCGCCGGAATTACAAGCATAAAAAGATGCGTTCGATGCTACGAACAGTAAAGCCAGCAATCGCGCGGCTGTTTTTTTAATTGGATTGTTCATGAAGTAGGATGAGTTAATGATAATTTTAAATGATCTGGCTTATTGGAATTTTCCGTCTTTTTTAATGCCCAACAATTCCACTTCGAAAATCAAAGTGGTATTCGGACCAATCGTTGGGCCCATTTGCTGAGAGCCATAGGCAAGATCTGAAGGAACGTACAAGCGGTATTTGGAGCCTACGTTCATCAGTTGCAATCCTTCCTGCCAGCCGCGGATAACACCGGACAACGGAAAATCAATCGGTTCGCCACGCTCAACGGAGCTATCGAAGACTTTACCGTCAATTAAGGTGCCGTGGTAATGTGTCTTCACGGTATCAGTCAATGCGGGCTTAGGTCCTGTTCCCTGAACAATTACTTCATATTGCAGTCCGCTTTCCGTGGTGGTAATTCCTTTTTTCTTTTTGTTCTCTTCTAAAAACTGCGTGCCGATGGCAGCATTAGCTTCCGCCTGCAACTTGGCTTTTTCTTCGGTCTCCTTATTCTTTTGCATTTGGCAGGTCTGGAAAACCGATTGTGCCTGTTGCATAGTGAGTGCACCTTCTTCTCCGTTCATAGCCGTTTTTAAGGCACTCATGAACAGATCAAGATTAAGTGGCGTAAAACCATTTTTAACAAAATCAGCACCCACAAACAAGCCTATACTGTATGACAACGAATCGTTGGTGGTTTCGAATTTCACAGGCTTCTTGCCAGACTGTGCGGAGGCTGCGAAAAAAGACCAGCAGCAAATGGTCAGTACGAGGATTTTTTTCATGATGATAAATTAATAGGAAGGGCTGCAAAACTACGAAAAAGCTGTCATTTTGCACTACCTTTGAAATACGATTGCAAGTTGCATGCCAAAAGTTCTACAAATCGTTAACCGGCTAAATTTAGGGGGAATCATCTCCAATGCAGCCCTTTTGTCCCGTTACTTGCCGGACAACTACGAATCTATCTTTTTGGCCGGTCCAAAACAGGATTCCGAAGAGAGCGCCGCTTTCATCCTCGAAGAGCTTGGACTTTCATATACTGAAATACCTGAAATGCAGCGGTCTCTCCACCCGTTCCGCGATCGTCAGGCATACCTAAAATTAAGAAGTATTATTAAAGAATTCCGACCGGACATCGTGCATACCCACGCCGCAAAGGCGGGTGCGCTTGGTCGGCTCGCAGCGTATCATGAAAACGTCCCGGTTATTTTGCACACGTTTCACGGTCATATTTTCCATTCCTATTTCAATCCGGTTGTATCAAAAGTCTTTGTTCAGATTGAACGTTACCTGGCCGGAATAAGTGACGGTATAATTTCAATCAGTGACCGGCAAAAATTGGAACTCGGGGAAATTCATAAAATCTGTTCTCCGGATAAAATACATGTTATTCCGTATGGATTCGATCTTCGTAAATTCGGGGAGAATGTCGAACAAAAAAGAAATCTTTTCCGTTCGCAGTACCAGATTGCTGACGATGAATTGGCAGTTGGTATTATCGGCCGGCTGGTTCCGATTAAAAACCATTCGCTTTTTCTGCAAGCCATTGCGCAGCTGCAACAACAAACTTCACGAAAAATGCGCTTCATGATTGTAGGTGACGGTGAAGTTCGTGAAGCCTTGCTACAGGAATGTGAACGCCTTCACATCGATTATACTTTTTACCCGGAATCACCTCGAAAAGCACTGGTGACGTTCACCAGCTGGCGCAAGGATGTGGATGTAGTGCTCAATGGGTTGGACATGATAGCGCTCACTTCCTTGAACGAAGGCACACCGGTAAGTTTAATTGAAGCCCAATCCGCCGAGAAAGCCATCGTAACTACGGATGTGGGTGGCGTGAGAAACGCTGTACTTCCCGACAGGTCGGCGGTACTTGTTGCTTCGGGCAATGTACATGGATTTGCAGCTGCATTAACCGAGCTAATTGAGAATGATGAAAAGCGGCTGAAAATGGCTTCCGCCGGAAAAGATTTCGTGCTGGAACACTACCATTATACCCGACTAATTCGGGACACACAAGCTTTGTACGAAAAATTATTAGCGGCGAAAGCTAAAAAGCGCTGAATTCAGGTTTATTTCACTCTTTTTAAGTACGCCGACTACCGGTTGTTTATTTGCTTTGTACCACAATTCGGTCGTATTTTTGTAAGGATACCCAACTTTCATGCGGAATTTCCTTTACCTGGCCGTACTAACGGTACTGTTTTCTTGTAGATCCCTGGCTCCCAACCGAATACTGGTTACCCGGGAGGAGTTTCCGGTCTTGGCCGATTCCCTAAATTCTACCGGCCCTTACGTGCTTTCTCCGTTTGACAAATTGGACCTGAATATCTACAGCAACGATGGATTCAAGCTGGTCGATATTACTAATCCTAATTATTCAGTTAGTAAAGAAAAGGTTGAATATGTGCTGAATGAAAAAGGCGACGTAAAGCTTCCGGTTATCGGTTATGTGAACTTACTCGGACTCACTGTGGAGCAATCGGAGCGACTCCTGGAGACCAAATATGAACGTTATTTCAATCAACCGTATGTAAACCTGAAAGTCCTGAACCGCACCGCAATCGTGTTCATGGGAGATGGTCAGGCACAGCTGATACAGTTACAGCACGAGAACACGACACTTTTTGAAGTTTTGGCAGCAGCCGGCGGCATCACTGAATTAGCTAAAGCTTACCGAATAAAAATCATCCGCGGCGATGTCAAACATCCCGTAGTTTACCATGCTGACGTATCGAGTATTGAGGGAATACGCGACGGAAATATCAAAATAATGTCTAACGACATTATTCACGTAGAAGCGATACCTAATTACGGTGGCCGTATATACGAACGATTGTTCCCGATCATTGGTCTGGCAACAACGACCCTGTTAATTTTAAATCTGCTGAAATAAACAGGAACATGGCCAAGAAGAAAATTTCGAATCTTAACGAGGAGTTTGAACCCAAGCTGTTCAGTATTATCGCCCGTAGGTATGCCTTCCTGCTGGCGATTTTACTACTCGGTTCCATGCTTTCCGCCTTCCTCTACCTTCGGTATACACAGCCCACCTATCAATCACATTCCATCATCAAGATTGGAACAGTGAACAATGCAAATGCTGTCTTCAATTATCAGAACCCGCAGATCAACGATCTGTTGGGCATGAATCAGCTGGCCGGTGATGTCGAGTTGCTTCGCTCCAGGATTATGCTTTCACGTGTCATTTCAAAAATGCCGTTGAGAGTCAGCTACTACTCTAGAGGTAATGTGTTGGACAACGAGGATTATCTGAATTCACCCTACGCGGTGGAATACACCTTGCTTGACTCTTCCCTACTTGGCACGCAATTTGAAATTAGTTTCAAAAACGAGACCACTTTTTCCATCAGTTACAATTATTTGGGTAGAAATACTGATGTGAACGGAAAAACCGACGCATGGATTACGGCAGATGGAAT
>CAINVI010000184.1 GCA_903854075.1 Candidatus Pollutiaquabacter sp.
GTATAACGATTACGAGATGCAATGGATCGGCGATTTTAATCCTAAGATGGTCAGTGTAGCCGAAAGTCTGGGAACGGTTCGTAGCCGTGTGTTGATGACTTATCGATACCTGTTTGACCGTCAAAAAGAATTCGTCCGGCATCCGATGTTGTAGTCGCCCGTTGGTCGTCATTTTCTGGCAATATTTTTTTTACATCCGATGTTGCACGTTTGAAATTTCCCTTATTTTTGCACCCTCGAAAAACGAGAAGACTGCTTCTAAAATTCTCAACTCCTTAGAAATGAGGCGTTAACACAAGATACAGTCCGATTCCGTAGCTCAGTTGGTAGAGCAATACACTTTTAATGTATGGGTCCTGGGTTCGAGTCCCAGCGGGATCACTAGACAAAAGCCACCGAAAGGTGGCTTTTGTGGTTTTATACTGTGCAACACTCCTCAGATTCTTAATTTTACCGGTATGCAAATCGCTGGAGTAAAAATTATTTTGACTACATAAAAGCTCTTACTAATTCAGCAACTCATGACCAAACTCCTCGGCGTACACTGCTCCGTCAGCGGCGGCTTGTATAAATCGTTTGAAGAGGCCGGAAAACTCGGCATCGACACCTTCCAGATCTTCACCCAAAACCAGCGGCAATGGATCAATAAAAGCTACGACGAGGAAACTATCGATGCTTTTAAAACAGCGTGGAAGAACTCGTCCGTTAAAACCGTTTTCTCCCACTGCTCCTACCTGCTCAACCTCGCCAGTGAGGACGAAACGCTGCGACAAAAATCAATCGACGCACTGATTGGTGAAGTGCAACGATGTCATGCATTGGGATTATCATTTTGTGTGCTGCATCCCGGTGCGGCTAAAGGACAATCGGAGGAACAAGCGCTGGATAATGTAGTACAGGCACTAAAGGACGTATTGAAAGCCACATCCGACTGTTCTACCATCATCCTTATCGAGAATACCGCCGGACAAGGCACGAGTATCGGATATGCCTTTGAACACCTGAGTCATATTCTGAAAGGTGTAAACAGCAAACGCATCGGCGTTTGTTTTGACACGTGTCATGCTTTCTCTTCCGGCTACGACCTGAGCGCAAAAGCTACTTTTGAAAAAACGTGGGAGGATTTTGACCGCATCGTCGGACTGCAACACTTGCGCGCCATTCACCTGAACGATTCTAAAACCGATTTAGGCAGTCGTGTCGACCGCCACGATCATATCGGTCACGGCAAACTGGGCATGGACTGTTTCAAGATGATGTTGAAGAAATTTCCGGATGTTCCAAAAGTATTGGAAACCGAAAAAGAAGACGACTGGGACGAAAAGAATCTGACGCTCTTGCGCTCGTGCTGACGAATCGTCAATTCATTCCCGGATCCTCCGGAAAATTGTTGAGGATGCCGTAAATGTGCCCCATCTTCTGCAGCACTTTACCCCAAACAAGTGTAGGTTCTTCGATTAATGTACTGTGCATATCAGCATCGGTGATCCACCAGTTATCTGTCAGAATCTCTTGTTCCAGCTGGTGCGGCATCCAGGCCGCAAAGCCGGCAATAAAACGGATATCCCGCGCACCTACCGTTCCCGATTCAACCATCTCCTTGAGATAAGTGTAATCGCCGCCCCAATAAAGACCATTCGTAATCTTCTTGCACCCCGGAAGGTCCGCCAGGGAATGGATATAATAAATCGAATCGAGTTTCATCGGACCACCCCAATACACCGGAACATCAAATTCAGGAAAGTCGTCGAGTGCTTCGTTTAAGCGAAGCGGCGTCGGCTTATTGACAATAAACCCGATGGTTCCTTTGCTGTTGTGCTGACTCAACACTACAACAGAACGCTTGAACGTCGGCTCCGGATTAAAGGGCTCCGAGATCAGCAAAGCGCCCGCTTTGGGCTTTAAAGACTGAACCTTTTGGGGCATGGGAAAAGCCGTTAAAGGTGCTTTTACATCGATCCGTAAAAAAAGTTCCGCTGTTGTCCTAACCTGAAAAATGAGGCGACAAACTAGTTCACTAGTACACTAATAAACGCTTGTAAATCTGAGCGTTATCAATACGTAACAAAACAGCATAAATTCCGGCAGAAAGAGGCGCCGTCGGGACAACTTCCAGCAGTTGGGCTGCAGAATAAGCCCAGGTTTTACCTTCTGCCGCGTCGACTTCCGTCCCATTACTGTTCAACAACTTCCATCCTAAAATCCGCTCCCGGCCTTCCAGCCTGACCGTAAATCGACCATCGGTAGGATTGGGATAAAGCGTCAACGATTGCTCTAAATAGTTTTCCGAAATGCCGGGCGTTGTACCGAACTCAAACTCGGAAACTATTGGCAAGTGGTCAGAGGCGCCGTACAACGCATTGGCTACTGCAGCCGAAACGGCAGTGTTCGTACCGAAATTGATCGACCGACTGAAATGATTACCGTCGTTTCCAAATGGCTGACAACTTCCCGGCACATACAACATACCGCCGGGCTGAGCAATAGCCGATGAATGCAGAATCATATCAAAACGGTCGTCTAACCCGCCTCCTGCTCCGCCACCCACAGATGTCGCACGCGTTGACTGCGTATGGTAAAAACTGTACGACGGATTGTTCCATACGCCAGTGATAGAAATCGGATCTACAAAATGACCATCGTTCCAGGTATTATTAACGACTAATTTCTGGTACGCCGATTCATAGTCACCATAAATATTAAAATCACCACAAACGATAAAATCCGTTCCGTCCGGTAATGCATTGGTCACCTTACGTAACGAATCCACCTCGCTCGCCCGCTGCGCTTCATTACTGGAACCGGTAGCCGCTTTCAAATGGACGGCATAAATACGCAGCGTGTCTCCTGTTGGCTTGTGGATAAGTGTAAACTGACTAATATCCCGTAATGTCGTCTCGATAGGCACATTACTGACAAACGAAAACAAAGAGTCCAGAAAAAAAATACCATTGTTCGAATCTATCCCCTGTATATAAACACCTTGACGGTAATAGGTGCCATTTGCATTTAAAACTTGTTGTAAAAAGTAAGGCACGCTTTGCGTCGACTGGTTTTCGCCGGTGACCAGAATATCCGGCTGCACAATATTCATCACGCTACGGAACAACGGACATCGCGTAGTTGTATCGTTAACCAGATCGGAAGCGTTCGGCCAATTCAATAAATTCCAATAAGCGATTTTGACCGCTGCCGATGCTGACATTGTCGTGGAAAGTAGGATCACCAGTGTAGCTGCGATCCACTTAATTCGACACACTTCCGTTCTACCCATCTTGCCTGAAATTATTTAGACGTACCGATTTTCATTTTCTCGAACGTATTGTCACGAATAGCGGAAATCGCACGCTGCAACGGCTGGTTCATATCGTTGATCACTACAAAATACGCTTCGAGATCCCACAAGTTGCGAGCGAGCAGTGCTTTCAACTGACGACGAATGACTTCTTCGGATGTTTTCAGTCCGGCAGAATCCTCCTTCACGCCGGCTTTGTAGGCCGCCTGTAAAAACTCATTAAAAAGCTTATCATCCAGGTTAAAATCACGGGCAAATACAAACGCATCGGCATACTGTTGTTTCAGCGCCGCACGGTTATTGTCAGTGTACGTCAATGAAAAATCATTGAACGCATTATTACGCAGCAAATCGCTGTAGAAAAGACTGTTGCGGGTCGTATCCAGCGGCACGAAAATATCCGGCATGACACCACCGCCGCCTTTCACCGGACGTTTATTGACCTGTGTGAAGTAGGCTACCGTATCGGTAAACTTGACACTGTCTGCATAGAAGAGTTCACCAGACTTAAAACGATTATTCAGATCCATATCGTATTCAGCTTCGTCGCCCAATTGGTACGGCTTCTGAATGCAGCGCCCGGAAGGAATATAATAATGCGCCACCGTCACGCGCATCATCGAACCGTCGTTGAGTTGAAACGGTTTTTGCACCAATCCTTTACCAAACGAACGGCGGCCAACAATCAATCCACGGTCCCAATCCTGAATGGCACCGGAAACAATTTCACTGGCGGAAGCCGACGATTCATCAATCAAAATTGCCAGCTTTCCTTTTTCCCAGCCTCCAATGGTGGAGGAGGTATAATCTTCAGCCGGGGTAGTTCGACCGCGGGTATACACAATTTTCTTGCCGGCAGTAAGAAATTCGTCCGCCAGTTCGACAGCGCGATTAAGATAACCGCCACCATTGCCTTGCAGGTCAAGAATCAAACTGGTGGCACCCTGCTGTTTAAGCTTTTCCAGTCCGGCCTGAAATTCATCCACGGTTGAATCAGCGAATCGAGACACTTTAATATAGCCGATTTGCGGGGCTACCATGTACGCAGCATCCATACTAAAAATAGGAATCTGATCCCGAATAATAGCATACTCGATCAACTCCTTGACATTACGCCGGAAGATGGACACATTCACTTTCGTGCCTTTCGGACCGCGCAATTTCTTGAAGACATCATTATTGGTAATCTTCACTCCTGCTACGTTCTCCCCATCGATCTTCACAATCCGGTCGCCGGCACGAATACCTAATTTATCGGAAGGACCTCCGGGAATCGGCATTGTCACCATGATAGTATCGTTGTGAATATTGAACTGTACACCAATACCGTCGAACTTACCAACGAGCGGCTCATTCATCTCCCGCATTTCCTCCAGCGGAATATACACCGAGTGCGGATCCAGCTGTTTGATCATTGCACGAATGGCCTCATCCGTCAACTGTTTTTCATTGACCGTATCGACATAGGTCATTTTCAAAATTTGCAAGGCATAATCGATTTTTCCCGGAGCCACTTGGGCTACCGCCAACGAGGTGACCAAACAACCCGCCATCATGCCTGGCATGAATTTTCTTAAAAAGGACGTATACATATTTTCAATGTTTCAGATCAAAGATAAAGCAGAAACCAGGCCAAAGAGTGCAGGAATGACCGGCATTAACACTATTTATGAACGAATACAGTCGATTTAACGGGCTGTTTCCTTTATCGCGCGGGCGGCTTCCCGTTCCGCTTTTTTCTTTTCCCTGTCAGGAGAAGATACGCCAATCGGGAAACGAAGTCGAATAACGATATTCCTGCCCATTTCCCGAATGTTTCGGTCGCGATACACGGAAAGCGGATTAATATATCCGGTGTTCAGCAAATTGGTGGCCGACAACGTGATGTCAAATACCTGATCCGCCCATCGCATGGATCCTCCTGCATTCAGATCAAACAACGTATACCCTTCCGTGGATTGTTCAAAGGAAGCTGTTCTGTTTTGCGCTGCATAATTAGTAGCTGACAGCTGAAGGAAGGAATTATACAGTGTTCCCATTTTTTCTTTCCGCAAAGTTACCGCAGCGGATAATTTATCGGCCGGTTGCCACGGAACATTCCCCTTTACTTTTCCCGTAAACTCCGCTCTTACCCACGCATAGCGCACACCGAAATCAATCCACCGAACCGATTGCGGCCGAAGTGTAAACGATATATCGCCACCTTGCAAAACTGCGTCCTCCTGACGATAACCGTAGACCGGCAGCGTGTCGGTAACTATGACAATATCCGAATCGGATTTACTCGCATAGGTAAAATCTTTTACGGCATTACGAAACAACGAACCGTTCACAAAAAAAGAAGTCGTGTGATAATCGGCTCCCAGATCAACCTGTAGATTCTTTTCGGCGTTAAGAGCGGCATCACCAACTATAAAACGATTCATACCCATCGTACGGGAAAATGCGGATAGCTGATAAGAATTCATCGGACTAAAACCACTTGCACCATTCAAACGCACATTAAATCGCTCGTTGATTTGCCAAACCGCTCCAGCGGAAACAGAGAGTCCATTGAAATTGCGATCGACCGGACAACGATCAATGTTCACGGAATCAGGATTGAAGCCAGCCGACAACTCACAAACCTGTTGGATGCTCAAACGGCGCAAATCGTAACGCGCTCCGCCTGTCAATTGTAATTTACGCACCGTATAACGACCAATACCATATACACCGATATCGGATTGATCGCCGTTCGGCTGGTAAAAGACTTTGCCTTCGTTTGAATTTTTCTCGATTGCCCCTTGCACACCGGCAGTAAAACCTGCTTTTGAACGCAGGTCACTGGCATAGTGTACGTCGTAAGAAATCGTGGATACGCGAAGATCCGTGTATTTTTCCTTCAACGTGTCGATTTCAGCGCGGGACGACTGCTGAACGCCAACATTTGCCTGCAGTTGTCCGTTCCCCAGGAGTAATACATTTTGCCAGGCCACTTTATTGGTGGTAACGTCCACATAAGGCGAGAAAAATTCGCGTTCCCGTTGATCACGGGTTATAGTACCCGGTTCAAAATAACCCGTAGGACGCGGCTCTACCAGACCCAATTGCTGACGAAAATAAGAGAACGTCAATCGACTGTTTCCCCACGACTTGCTCAAACCGGTCATCGCTTTTACAGCAGTAGAATTGTACTTACTGTTAATGGCAAAATCCTTGTCTTCGGAATTTTTTTCTACCACACCGGTATCGCCTTGCACATAACTGGTATGATTTTTTACTCCTGCATCAAACGCATAAAACCAGCCGGACTTTGCAGCACCATTCACCCCAACCGCTGATTCTACTCCGGCCGTGTTGGTACTGTAGCCGAGTGATACATTTCCAACTACACTACCCAGCGCAGGCGGCAATTGTTCACCGAAAATCAATACACCGCCCGAAGCATTGGGCCCATAAAGTAATGTCATGGGGCCTTTAACAATTTCCGAGGTGCCGGCAGACAAATCGTTCAACTCCAGATCCTGATAGGGATTCCAGGAAGATGTTTCCATACGAAGTCCATACTGATAGGCGAGCACTGAATTGCCCGATGAACCACGGATCACCGGACGCTGAATTGCATTTCCTAACGTGATACGGTCCACTCCCGGCAGAACGGACAGTGCGGCCATCGGATGAACAGCACCGTTTCGCCGCCATTCGTCTGAAGCAACTTGAAGTGAAGAAAAAGGAAGCGGTTGTAACGTATTCAGTCGCGCAGCAGTTAAGGACGGTGCGCTAAACTGCAGTGCAGATTTCTCCAATTGTATATTGACCACCGTTGCACTGTCGGCCGTATTGATAGCAATAGAGAGCGGCGCATAGCCGGGTAAATAAAAATGCAACGTAGCGATTCCTACTCCGACATTCCGAAGAATGTAAGTTCCTCCTTCTTTAGAAAAATCGAAACGGTTAAACTCAGGAATGGAAACAGAAACATGCTGCAACAAGAGTTTGTCGTCGTGCTTATCGGTAATCAAACCACTCACGGTATGTTGACCGGAAACTGCTGTTACACTAAGAGACAGCAGAAATAAAAGGCGTTTGAACATATGTTACAAATATACCTTTTTAGGTCATAAAATAAAGACGCCAAAACTCAAACCACCATCGCATTTCCGGCAATGAATCCGGTTGTCCAGGCCGATTGAAAATTAAATCCGCCAGTCACTGCGTCGATATCCAGCACTTCTCCGGCGAAGAAAAGGCCGGGGACTATTTTGCTTTGCATCGTTTTGAAATCAACTTCCTTGAGTGAAACACCACCGCAGGTTACAAACTCGTCTTTAAAAGTCGTCTTACCGTTGATCTGATATCGGTCGGACAAGACAGTTCGTACCAGAGCTTCGGCTTCCTCTTTGCGCAAATCAGACCAATTGATTTCCGTACGAATGCCGGAGCGATGCAACAGAAATTCCCAAAGGCGTTTGGAAATCCCTGATGGAGGGGCTGAGAGCACTTTGGCGGTAGTACGCTCTTTTCGCATCGAAGTAATCCATTCCCAAGCATCCGTCGAATCTGTTTCTCCCCACCAATTTACCAACGCTTCGAATCGATAGTTTCGATCTGCCAGTCTACGGGCCGCCAACGAACTCAATTTAAGCACGGCAGGACCACTTAAGCCCCAGTGGGTGATCAAGAGCGGCCCGCGCACGGCGAAATTATCTTCCGGCAGAGTAACCACCGCTTGTTCTACACTCACACCCATCAGTTTTGTGACTGCATCATTCGGAATATTGAAGGTGAACAGCGAAGGAACCGGCGGGACTATGGTGTGGCCAAAGGAAGCAATCCAGTCAAATCCTTCGAGCTTTGGCGAACCACCTGTAGCAATCAATACGCGATCAAATATCGACTCCCCGCCTTCCCGAAAAGAAAGAATAAAACGGTTGTTCTCCGGGACAATAGAGCGAACAGGTGACGACAATTTTATTTCCACGCCATGAAGTCGGGCCTCATTTAAAAGGCAATCGACAATTGTACCGGAATCATCGGTAACGGGAAACATTCTGCCATCGACTTCTGTTTTTAACACGACACCCCGATCCTCAAACCAGGCCACCGTATCACCCGGCATAAATCGGCTGAATGCTTGCCGCAATTCCTTGCCCCCACGCGGATAAAATTGCACGAGTTCTCGGGCATCAAAACAGGCATGCGTCACGTTACAACGACCACCACCACTCACGCGCACCTTCGACAACAGGCGACCGGTAGCTTCAAGGAGCACCACGTCGTGCTCCGGAGCGGCTTGTTTGGCCGTTATTGCCGCAAAAAAACCGGCAGCTCCGCCACCTATGACTGCAATGCGCATTTTTCGGTACAAATAGTACTGCAAATAACGGCTTTTAATCAGAATAAGCTGCAATTTCCGACCTTTGCACTCTCGTGAATTACTACCCGGACGATCTACTTCATGTGCTGGAATTCGACCGCATCCGCGAACGGATCGAACGGCATTGTCGTTGCGATTCATCGCGACAGCGGGCCTTGCAATTGCGCCCCATCAACGATCGTCAGCTGTTGGACAAAGAACTTCACCGGGTGGAGGAATATCGTCAGACGCTGGAAAGCCAGGGCTATTTTCCGGATTTCCTGTTTGATGATTTTTTTCAGGAAGCCAATCTGCTTTCCAAACAGGGCTCCATCCTGACCGAAACCCAATTCTCCCATATCCGCTCGGCGTGCGAAATCGTAAACAGCCTGCTCCGCTTTCTACGTGATCGCTCTATTTCATATCCGGCTCTCCTGGAATTGTCGAACGATATTCCTGAAAATAAAATTGTCTTCCAACTTATCGAAGATATTATCGACGGACAGGCGCAAGTGCGGAGTAATGCATCCCCAGAGCTTCAAAAAATTCGCAACGATCTTTCTTCCAAACGCCGAGAAGCCGACCGACGTTTTCGTTCTTACATTAACGATATGAAGAAGCGGGGCTGGCTGCGAGAAAATGAAGAAAACTTCTATAACAATCGCAGGGTATTGGCTGTCCCCTCTGAGCATAAGCGCGATCTCAAAGGCATCATCCACGGCAAAAGCGAATCCGGAAAAACCACCTTCATAGAACCGGAAGGTTTGATTGAACTCAACAATGAAGTGGCCGAACTGGAACAGGACGAGCGCAACGAAGTGTATCGTTTACTGCGTGACCTGACGCAACGACTTCGCCCACATGCACCGCTGGTGCTCCGTTATCATGAGTTCCTCACCGCCATGGACTTGTTACGCGCCAAAGCGAACTTCTCCCGGGAAATCAATGCTCGTTTGCCGGCTATAGCGGACAAACCGGAGTTCCGGCTTATCAATGCTTACCATCCCATTTTATTTCTGCAAAACAAAGCCGCAGGAAAAACTATTGTTCCGCTCAATGTAGCACTGGATAAGGAAAACCGGATCCTGATCATCAGCGGACCTAACGCCGGCGGTAAATCCATCACCCTAAAAACAGTAGGACTACTGCAAATAATGCTGCAAAGCGGATTACCCATTCCCGTAGCCGATGGATCCGTGATGAGTTTCTTCACCCACCTTTTAGCGGATATCGGCGACAGTCAGTCCATTGAATACGCGCTGAGCACTTACAGTTCCCGACTGATTAAGATGAATCATTTCCTGCGCATGGCCAATGGGAAATCATTGGTGCTTATCGATGAATTCGGCACAGGTACAGATCCCGAACTTGGAGGAGCCATTGCAGAAGTTGTGCTGGAGGAACTCAATCGCCGGAACTCTTTTGGTATTTTCACCACGCATTACACCAACATCAAACTGCTCGCAGACCATTTGTCGGGTGTACAAAATGCATCCATGCTCTTTGATCCGGAAACCTTGCAACCGCTTTACCAACTACTCATCGGACAGCCGGGCAGCTCGTACACGTTTGAAGTTGCCGAAAAAATGGGACTGCCCAAGCATGTCCTTGATCGTGCGAAAAAGAAAGTACAAAAAGATAAACTCCGGCTAAACAACATGTTGGCCGACCTTCACCGTCAGAAGCATCATGTAGAACAAGAAATCCGGCAATTGCGACAACACCAGCTGAAGGTGGAAGCCGCCGGAACCAAGTACGAACAGCTGAGCGAAAAACTGAGTACTCGGTTGGAAAAGGAAAAAGAAAAACAAGAAGAAGTTCGTAAGTTGACTGAACTTGGCAGGAAGTTCCGCTCCCTTTCGGAGGAATGGGAAAAATCAAAAGACCGTAAAGCGGTTATCAAGAAATTTGTTGGGACATTAACCGCTGAATACAAGAAAAAAGCAGCCGAAAATACACCGGAGAAAACGGCCAAAAAGCGTCAGTTACTCATGGAGAAACTCCGCAAAGAAATCGTTATCGGCAGTACGGTAAGAATGCTGAAGAGCAAACAAACGGGCGTGGTGGAAGACATCAAGAAAGATACGGTCCACGTCAACTTTGGAAATCTGCGCGGCACGGTGGCACTGATCAATCTCGAACTCGTATTACCAGAAAAGAAGGACTAAAATTTCAGCGGTCAACGTACGGTTAAAACAAACCCTGAATAATCTTCTCGACAGTAACTCCATCGGCTTCGGCACGGTAATTTCGTACGATGCGATGACGAAGAATCGGCAGCGCCACAGCACGTACATCTTCCATATCCGGAGAGAATTTACCGTTGAGGGCTGCGTGGCATTTAGCACCAATCACCAGGAATTGTGAAGCACGCGGTCCGGCTCCCCATGAAACATAGGAATTGACATCCTTGGTAGCCGCCGGCGTATTCGGACGTGTCTTAACAGCGAGTTGAACCGCATACTGAAGCACGTTGTCGGTCACCGGAATTCGACGAATGAGCTGCTGGAAATAAGCAATTTCCTCGCCTGTAATTACCTTGTTGATTTCCGGCTTCAAATCAGAGGTTGTATTTTTCACTACCTGCAATTCCTGTTCGAATTCAGGGTATGTCAACAATACATTGAACATGAAACGGTCGAGCTGCGCTTCTGGTAATGGATAAGTTCCCTCCTGCTCGATCGGATTTTGAGTAGCCAAAACGAAGAAAGGCTGCTCTAAGGCATACCGTTTACCGGCAGCAGTCACTGCATATTCCTGCATCGCTTCCAGTAGTGCGGACTGCGTTTTCGGCGGCGTACGGTTGATCTCATCAGCAAGAATGATATTCGCAAACAGCGGCCCTTTGATGAATTTGAATTGACGAGACTCATCCAAGATTTCGGTACCAATGATATCCGAAGGCATCAAATCCGGGGTAAACTGAATACGATTATAGGTCAGTCCCAACGATTGGGCAATCGTATTTACCAATAATGTTTTGGCCAGCCCGGGAACACCAACCAGCAAACAGTGACCGCGACTGAAAATGGAAATCAGCACATCTTTCACTACATCATCCTGTCCGATGATGACCTTACCAATTTCTCGTCGTAGAGACTGATAACGCAGCAGGAGGTCCTGCACGGCTTCAACGTCGCTGTTATAGTTTTTCATAGGTCGATGGTTCAATCGTAGTGAATACTTCAGTTGCTTTTTGTCCAGTGATCAAGCTCAGGACAACTACCGGTATCTTCGTTAATTTTGATGAATGTAATTTTTCGTTTTTTCTCCACCCATTCGCTCAAGGTTTTATTCTGCTTTTCGGACAATGCGACTTCCTGAATTTTCTGGTAATCGTCTTTAAGGTTGGCCTTGTGCGGTAAGGTACGGTTCTTTACAACAACAATCCGATACGCATTTTTACCGTCGCCGGTTTCAGTGAGCAACGGAGGTGAAATTCGTCCGATCGGTAATGAATCAATCTGGAAAAACAAGGCGCGATCGATCTTGTCTGGCGACAAACGTGTGGTGCCGGTCTCCTGATTGAGCAATAAACCACCACTGTTTCGGGTATCCTCATCATCAGAATATTTCTGAGCCGCCTCTTCAAAAGTGATCTTTCCGTCAGAAATAGCCTGACGCAGACTATCCAGGAAATTGACACACTTGTACAGATCAGCATCGTTGGTGCGTGGCTGTAACAGAATGTGACGCACATTAATCTGATTTCCGCGACGCTCAATCAGCTGAAGCAAGTGAAAACCGTACTTGGTTTCCAC
>CAINVI010000185.1 GCA_903854075.1 Candidatus Pollutiaquabacter sp.
AACGAAAGCGACCTGGATGTACTCATCATGAAGCTACTGGATGCTAAAGTGACGTACATGGAGGGGAAGGAATGAGGCATTACATAGCCATAGGATATGCTGTATTATTGATACTGGTAATGTATTGTGTCCATGTCCTATTTTCCGATTTAACATTTGGGGACTTTGAAACTTTAGCCATTGGGGATCTTGTGTTAGCAATGTTTTGTTTAATAATTTCCATTATTATTATAAATATTTGCCGAATGCCGGTGGCTGGGGGAATTTCTTGTCCAAGCCGGGTATTGTCGAGAACACATGGGTGAAAATGCGGGAGATCACGCTCACCTACGACTTGCCCGAAAAACTCGTACGAAAGTTGAAAATCTTTCAAGGCCTTACGGCACTTGTCACTGGTCGTGATCTTTTCTACTTCTACTCGTCGGTGCCCGATCGTATCAATCCGGAAGGTATCCTTGGCGCAGGCGATGCCCAGGGATTTGAGTGGGCCTCTTTGCCGGGTGTTCGCTCTATTACGTTCGGAATAACTGCAAAATTCTAATCAGGAGGAACAATCATGAAAAAACAATATTCTTTGCTTGTACTGTTTTTCTCCGTGCTCCTGTTTGCCGGTTGTGAAAAGGATTTCGAAGAGATTAATAAGAATCCGAATGGGTTCACCACGGCGAGCGATGGTTCGTTGTTCAACACGGTCATCGCATCACTGAAGTCGGGATGGAACGAACAATTATACGTCAATAATTCAGTACTGTATAAGGAGACGCAGCAAGCGTCGCTCTCGCAGGTGCGGTGGGTGAATTACACCATCGGTACGGAAGAGGTTTGGAGGGATTATTATACCACGCTGCCGAATCTTCGCGAGTTGGAGCGTCGTTGGGCCGGATTGGATACTACGTCGCACGAAGTACAAAACATGATGGCGATGGAAAAGATTGTGCTGGCCGTGAAAACCTTCAAAGTGACGGAACTCTTCGGTGATATCCCATTTACCACCGCTGGTTACGGGTACATTGATCCGGCGCGATTGCGTCCGACCTTCGATTCGCAAGAATTTATCTATAAACAGTTGTTGGAAGAGTTGGAATGGGCCGCCGATCATATTGATCCGGCTGCTACAACTGCGGAACCTTATCTGACGTTTAAAAATTTTGACAATCTATTTTTCGGCGATCTGGTCAAGTGGCGGAAGTTTGCAAACTCGTTGCGCCTGCGTTATGCTATGCGTATGGTGAATAAAGAGCCCGTACTCGCGGGGAATATCATCCGCGATATCATAGTTAATTTCAAGCCGACTTTCGGTGTAAATGATTTCGGTCAACTGAACGATGATCCGTATACGCAGAGTGCTTTATTGTTTCCGTATCAGCTCGGATATCGTAACGAGAGTAAAGGTTGGTCGTTCAACCAATCTAAAGATTTGCGATTAGGTAGCACGATTTGGCACTTGCTGTCGTTAAACGACAGCACGGATGGTAGTGGCATCTTTGATCCGCGTGCGTATTATTTTTTTGATACGAACAACGATAATAAATGGGTAGCCTATTCCAATAATCCGGCTTCCGGCACGCAGCCCGACGGCGGTATTCCTTATGAATACCAGCGCGATGTTGTTTATTCGTTGAAGGGAGCCACCTGTTTGTATTCGCCGGTGAACTATCATCTAGTCCGTGATATGGACTACGTGCCGGAAGTGTTAATGACGGGCGCTGAAGTACTGTTTTTACGGGCGGAAGCTTACATGCGTGGAATAGGAGTGGGTAAAGATGTTGGACAGGCTGGCACTGAATTTCTCAGCGGCCTGCAGTTTTCTCTTCGGTTTTGGGAAACCATCATGACTAATTCCAAGCTGCCGCTGGGAGCTACCTTTGCTAGCAACGTGTCAGTGCCTACCAATATTAATTTCATTACGGTACAAAACAGTTTGAATTATTTCTCGGCCAGTGAGCAGCAACAACTGGATCAGATCTATGCGCAATGTTGGCTGGACCTCTTCCTTCAGCCGCAACAGGCGTTTTCGTTGGCTCGCCGAACTTACCGCACACCACGAGAAGGAGCTGCGCTGTCGGTCTACCGGTTCCCAATTCCGCCTACGGAGGTTTCCTATAACAACGCCAATTGGCTGAGCACATTTGGTTCGCCGGCGGGCGACCAGCTGACGGTAAAAGTCTGGTGGATGGATTGATGTGCGCGTCAATACTCCGTCGGCAACGAACTACGATTGTAAATAAAAACCACTACATTTAACCATAAACAAACAATTCCACTTCTCATGAATGCATTCTATAAGAAATTAAGTGTATTGTCCCTTTTGCTAGTCATATTGATCGCATTTAAAGGTACTGCACAATCTAACCAATACCTCGATTTTGATGGTGTTGATGATTTTGTCAGTGTTCCAAACGGTACTGCTACTATCGCCGGATCGAATCAGATAACAATCGCCGGATGGTTTTACGATAATCAATTGTCGTACGGCCAAGGACTGTTCGGATTTCGTGGAACGGCCGGAGGATTCTATTTGATTCAGCTGAATAATGGTGTTATTGAATGTCGTCTGTTGAATTCAGCCGGAACGCTGTACACCTATAATGCTCCTGCGCTGACGATTGTTCCGCAGGTTTGGCAGCATTTTGCGTGGGTGTATAACGGATCCACTATTTCCTTATATCGTAACGGTGTCTTGTTAGGTGGTGTGCCAGCGGCCGGAACTATTACGGCTACCAATATCGCGTTCACCATCGGAAAGAGTCCGCTGAGTGGTTTTAACTTCTTGTACAACGGGAGAATCGACGAGGTGTCAGTGTGGAATCGTGCGTTGAATGCTACGGAGATCACGGATATGATGAATAATGAATTGACCGGAACGGAAATAGGGTTGAAAATGTATTACAAGTTCAATCAAGGCGTGCCGGCTGGAAACAATACCAGTATCACCAATCTGATCAGTGAGTTGAATTCACCGCTTTACGATGGAGTTCTGTACAATTTTGCCATGAACGGTGCTACATCGAATTTCAACGGAACTTTGAATACTAGTTTTCAAGCCATCTCATTCCCACAAATTCCCGATCAGCTGTCTACCACAAGTACTGTGCAAATGGCGGCTACCGCCTCTTCCGGATTGCCGGTCACTTATGTGTTAGAATCGGGACCTGCCACTATAAACGGATCAACAGTTTCTATCAACGGCGCAGGCACCGTGTGTATTCGTGCTTTACAAGGTGGTAACGGAACATACGATTCGGCCACTTCGGTAGTTAATTGCTTTGATGTCGTTGATCCTACCGTCAACGTTCCGACGATTGAGGCGCGCAATCCAATCGATGGAACGGATTTGTATATGCCAACACTGGGCATGATACAAGTGGCTGCCAAAGTCAATATCGATTATCCGGCTCTTTTTTCTGTACAGAATGTAAGCTTTGTGGCAGCCGGACAACCGCTGCAAGTTACGAATCACGGAAATGGTCACTTCACCGCCTGGTGGACACCGACAGCGTATGGTCCTCAAACTATTCAGCTGATTTCCACGAGTAATTTCGGGGCGACCAATACAGTAACAGTAAACGTAAACGTCGTACAAGCGACGCCGAACCTCAGTAATGTGGTTGCGTTTAATAACGTTTGGCTGAATACGGATTCTATTTCCATCGAACGCGACGGAGTTCTTCCGTCGTATGTCGGCGCTTTCGACACCATTACTGCTGTTTTAACTGTTACTTGTCCTCCTGGCGGCTGCGGTCCATGGGATCGTGTAGCGAGTATTGATGCGCAAGGTCACGACGGCCAATGGTACGAGATCATTCGCTACATCACACCCTACGGAGTTCCATGCTCGCATCGTATTAACCTGACCGATTACATGTCTATCCTGCAAGGTAAAGTGCGTTTCCGTGCAAACTGTGCCACGCTGGATAACGGTTTTCAGTACGAGTTGAAGTTTGATTACAAAGAAGGTGTTCCTCCACATAAATACAGCACGGTGAAACAAGTTTGGAAAGAAATCTATCCGTTTGGGGATTACGCCAATCTTCAGCCGGTGCCAACGTTTAACTATACATATACCAGCGGTGCTGTGGCATCGAAACTGAAGTTGGTCAGTACCGGCCACGGCTGGGGAAGTTTGAACACCAGCAATGCAGCGGAGTTTTATAATGCGACGCACAATGTTTGGGTCAATGGTGCAAATACGTTTGCCCAGCAAAACTGGCTGACCTGTAATCCTAATCCGGACGGTTGTTCGCCGCAAAGCGGAACCTGGACCTATGCGCGTGCGGGATGGTGTCCCGGTGCTATTGCACCGTATTTCGACTACGACATGTCTTCTTTCATCTCAGCGCAAAGTATTTCACTCGATTACAAATTCTTCACCGGATATGTCGACTATTGCCATCCGAATCATCCAAGTTGTGTTACCGGTGTTACCTGTACGGACTGCAACGATGGGTTCAATCCGCAATTGGACGTGAATTGTAATTTGATTACCTACTTTGATTCCTCGGCGCCATTGGCGGTGCGTGAATTGGATAAGGTGACCTTCTCCCTGTATCCGAATCCTGCTACAGGTTCGTTTACTATTTCTGCCGGTAAAAAAGGAGCCGCCTACAACGTTGAAGTGCTTGATCTGATGGGTAAATTAGTGAAAGAGTTGACGTGGAGCGGCGAACGGCTAAGTGTGGATATTTCCGGATATTCCAAAGGTGTTTACATTGTTCGTGTAAGTAACGGAAGTACCAGTGAATTCAAGAAACTGATCGTTGAATAATTTTACTTGAAATGCTCCGCAGTCGCCGCTGGTTAACCCAGAACGACTGCGGAGTTCTTTTTTATCGTTTCAATCATGAACTTCTTTCGTCTTTTCACATTATTTTTTCTTGTTTCACTTCGTGTATTGGGCGGCTCGTCCGGCGATACACTGACCGTAGTTACTTGGAATATTCGTGATTTCGGTCAAACTAAATCCGATGTTGAACTACAATTCATCGCTTCGCAACTAAAACCGTACGATTTGGTAGCTGTTCAGGAAGTTGTGGGTGGACCCGCCGGACCGCAAGCTGTCGCTAAATTAGCCGATGCGCTTGATCGCACCGGCGCTAATTGGGATTATTGTATCAGTGAAAAAACTTCTGGCACACGGGGTACAGTTGAGCGTTATGCGTTCTTGTGGAAATCTTCACGCGTAAAACGACTCGGTAAAGCGTGGCTTGATTTGAATTATAAAGATGTAATTGATCGTGAACCGTATATGGCTGGTTTTGTATTTAGAGCAGATACGCTTTATCTGGTATCGCTGCACGCAGTGCCAAAATCAAAATTTCCGGAAACCGAGATCAAGTATTTAAAATATTTTCCTGAACACTATCCGGGAAAATCGCTGATGTTTCTCGGAGATTTCAATTGTCCGCAATCTCACACCGTTTTCAATCCGCTGAAATCAGCCGGGTACCCGCCAATTATGAAGGATGAAAAAACCACTATCCGGAAAGGTTGTCAATCCAGGGATTGCACGGCGTCCGCTTACGACAATATTTTTTATCCATCAAAAACCATGAAGTTCGTTCGAGCAACTGTGTTGCATTTTCAAACACGGATGCCGCTTGGATTGCCTACTGAATCTATTTCAGACCATTTGCCGGTGGTCGGTTGGTTTGTCTTTAAATAGGTCGACATTTTCTGAAGAGTCGGGTGTCTTTTGAGCGGTGTTTTTTAACTGCTTTTTCATAGTGTAATTCGCGCCATTCACCAACATTATTTTGGTAACCGTGTTATATGTAGTTACTTGCTTTTATATTCTAGAACAAAGCCAATGAAAGTGCCTTTTTGGGCCAGAAACAATCATTTTACCGTTTTTTCAGCGGTACTGGCTTTGCTTTGTGTTTCGGTGGCATCGGGGCAATCCACTAGAAATCCAATTCTTTTCAATTATCCGGACTATCACGAACCCGCAGCGCTCTCTGCCATACCGGAGGGCGCCCGACGTACCATCGAAGAGCAAAATCGATTGCTCAAAGAACAAGGTCGTAGCATCAATATGCATTCCACGTTTCGTGCCATGCAGTCAGGAGCGTCTTCGGTTTGCGGCACGTGTCAAGATATGGGTGCAGAGAATGGCTGGAGTGTGTGGCAAGCAGAGGCAGGAGCTAACGTTGAAACGCAGGGTTTGAGTATTGCAGTGCAGCCTGCACCTACAGCTGTTCGATTCAACATTACCTCCGGACCCGGAATCGATCGGTTGACGCCCGGCGTGAATCCCGGTGATCCTCCAATTACTCTTGTCGCTCCTCCTGGCTTTGGCAGTAGTTCAATTCAGTTGGGTCAAATCGAAGCAGATGGAATAGTCGGTGGCTGTAATCCAACAGCCCAACAGTTTCGAGCCGGTTGTGCGGAACGTCTAACGTATTGCTTTACCGTAGGCCTGCTCGATACGAATTTCATTTACGCCTATGCGTTTGTCATGGAGAATCCGGGCGATAGCACTCACTCATTGCTAGATATGCCTTATGTGGAATTCATGATGCTGGATGTCAATGGTGATACGATTGACTGTGCTATGCAGCGGTACATCGCTAGCGATTCTTTTCCCGGACAATACAGGTGCAACGACCGTCGTTTGGGACCTGTAAATGGTGGAGGTGGAGGAGGACAAGCCTTTCGGGATACCGCGGTGTATAAACCATGGACGGTGGAAGGTGTCAACTTATCTAACTATATCGGACAAACCTTAACGGTGGTAATTACCAATGCAGATTGTCAGCTAGGCGGCCACTTTGCGCATTCGTACTGGGACTTTGCCTGCGGCTCTACAGCAGCAGTGGTGAAACCAAGTTGCTACACGAATGCACCGGATACGCTGGTAGCGCCGGCACCGCCGGATCCGTCCACGGTGTATACGTATGAATGGTACAAGAATAATGATACTACGTTGCTCGGCACAACACCGGTAATAACGACGTATACGCAGAATGGTGATACGTTCACCGTGAAAGTCATCTCTCCTACGGGCTGTAATTGGTTTGCTCGCTATGTGCCTCAGCATTTTACAGTGAGCGCTGATTTTTCCTTCACTACAAGTTGTGGATTTGCCAGTTTCTCGGAAGCTGCATTCTCTCCGTCAGCAGAAGATCCTATAAATTATTGGTCGTGGGATTTCGGTCCCGCAATTCCTGCCACTTCCGCTGAAGCCGATCCGGACTCGATTTATTTCCCGCCGGGCAATCATATCGTAACACTGATTGCCGGAACCTATTCTCCCGGATGCCGCGATACCATGCAGTATGTGGTTAATGTACCGCAAATTCCGGTGGCAGATTTTTCCGCGCAGGATGTTTGTTTGGGTGCGCCGGTAACTTTCTCCAACACTTCTTCAGTGGCTGCCGGCGACAGTATTACTACATTTTCCTGGAGTTTCCAGAGTGGAACTCCCGCTACGTCCAACGCGCTGAATCCCGTTGTCGCGTATGCTGCGCCGGGAACTACAACGGCTTCACTTATTGTCACTACCAACAAAGGTTGTAAAGATACACTGTCACAACAAGTGACCGTTTTTGCCCAGCCAGTTGCTGCGTTCACTGTAGCCGATGTTTGTCTGGGCGATACGCTTCGGTTTGTAAATCAGTCGTCCATTAATTCGTTGGTGGACACACTTGCGTTTTCCTGGACGATCACCGGTGCAACCCCACCTACCAACCAATCGCTCAATCCGCAAGTAATTATCGCCTCGCCGGATACACTTCCGGTATCGTTGATCGTAATTTCATCCTCCGGTTGTACCGACACGCTGAATCAGGAAGTGGTTGTTCATCCATTGCCTGCGGCAGCTTTCTCGGCGCCACTGGTTTGCGCCGGTTCACCGGTGGCAGTCATCAATAATTCATCAGTTACTTCCGGCGATTCTATCGTCTCTTACTCCTGGCAGTTTCCCGGTGGACAACCATCGGTTTCTTCTGTAATCGAGCCAACGGTGAATTATAATGTTCCGGATACGTTTGCTATCAACCTGGTGGTTGTCAACGAAGGTGGTTGTCGCGATACTGTTGTTAATACCGCAATTGTTTCTGCGAATCCTGTCGCTGACTTTACCGCCGCTTCTATTTGTTTCGGTGATTCGTTGGTGCTTGACAATACCTCTACGATATTTCCTGCCGGAGATTCCATCCGCTATTCCTGGACGTTTTCCTTCGGATCGCCATCTTCCAGTATAGCAACAGCACCTGTGATTCAATTCCCAGCCTTCGGAACGTCTACCATCTCCTTGATAGCGTATGCGGTGGCAGGATGTGCTGATACGCTGGAAACAACCATTTCTATTCATCCGTTACCGGTGGCTGATTTTTCCGCTCCGCAAGTATGTTACGGAACACCGGTTGAATTTACTAACCTTTCAGCTGTCGTGTCCGGTGATTCTATGTCGACGTATTCATGGGCTATAGAAAACGGCACTCCTGCTTTTTCGCAGCAAAGCAATCCGGTAGCAACATTCAATTCCTTGGATACGTCAGCTGTGCAATTGGTGGTGACTACAGTCAATGGTTGTCGTGATACAGTGGAAAAAACGGTTGTCACTAATCCGGATCCGTTTGCTGCATTCACAGCAGGTTCAATTTGTCTGAATGAAGCGCTGGCGTTGATCAATTCATCAGTATCTAATCCGGCCGGAGAACCACTGACGTATCTCTGGTCGGTACAAGGCGGAACACCTTCATCCAGTACGGATGCTGAACCGCTGGTAGAATTTGCTGTTCCGGACTCTTCGGTGATATCGCTGGTAGTAACGGCACTCGGCGGTTGCGCCGACACAATGACTAAATCGATTTCCGTTCATCCGTTGCCTTCGCCAGCTTTTGATTCGCCGACCGTTTGCTTGGGCGACAGTACGGAATTTGTAAATAACACATCGCTGTTTCCGGGTGATGCTATTGCCAATTATTCGTGGCAATTTTCAGGCGCATTGCCTTCATTAGCTAATGTTGCCGAACCGGTAGTGTTATTCACAGCGCCTGGTACTTCCGATGTACAGCTTATTGCAACAACGGTCAATGGTTGCAGTGATACGCTTACGTCCCCGGTCACAGTTTATCGTCCGCCTGTAGCGGTGATCAGTCCGGGAAATTCCGGCTGCGCTCCGGTTTGTCATCCTTTTGCCGATTTATCGCAGTCTGCCGATGGCAACCTCGTACAATGGGAGTGGCAATTCCCGGGTGGAACACCTTCAAGTGCTTCCGGCCAGAATCCTCCTTCGGTTTGCTACGACGAGCCGGGAGTTTATGATGTTTCACTGGAAGTGGTTTCTGCTACTGGATGTCGTGCAGCTATTGCTGCGGATAGTATAATTCGGGTGTATGAGAATCCTGTTGCGGATTTTACGGTGACGACGGAAGATGTCACCTATAACAATCCTGTGTTTTGGTTCAATGATCAGTCTACCGAAAATGTGGTTCGTTGGGAGTGGAACTTTGGCGATGGTTCGCCGGCTGAGATTTCCGGACCTGCTACAAGTCATAATTATGCCTCGTCGATGACGGGCAATAATTTTTACAATTACGATGCTTCGCTCATTGTCACGACGCGTTATGGTTGTGTGGATACGATTTCCCGGCCGCTTGATGTCACGCCCAATTTTACCTTCTACATGCCAAGCGCGTTTACACCGAACGGCGATTTTCGCAATAATACTTTTTACGGTAAAGGACTTGGAATTACGGAGTATGAATTGTGGATCTTCGACCGCTGGGGCTTGCAGTTGTATTATTGTAAAGAAGAGGGATCGAATGTACCGTTCGACGTAAAGGGTCAGGAAGGTTTGTCTGCGCTGTGCAAATGGGATGGACTACTCTTTGGACGACCCGTGCAGCAAGATGTTTATGTGTGGAAAGTCAGGCTGACCGATGTTTTCGGAAAGAAACATTCCTACCTCGGGCGAGTAACCGTCTACTATTGATCTTTTAACGATCCATGATCCGGAAATAAACGCCGGCTCTAAATCCAAATTGAGTCACGTACGTTGGTTTGTTGACTAAGTATGCTTCATCACCTTCTCCTTCAAACGAAGAAGAGCTGTTCATGGTAGCCAATAAATTGGTGGAGAGGCGTAAGCCGACGCGATCCGTAAATCGGTATTTAAAACCAAGTCCCAGATCGAGGGCGAAACGGTTTTCACTGTTGTTTTTGTCGCCTTCGGGATTCAGGTGTACCCAACCCATACCAACTGCCAGAAAAGGAACAGCGTCGGCGCCATTGTCAAAATTATATACGCCGTTCACCATGATCCAATTCGTAGTGAGTACGAAATCGGAATCATTTTCCGTTTCACGATTAACGACAATACTGGAGTTTCGATGACTGTATTGGAGTTCAATATCGATAAGCTCGCTGGCGCCGTAAGAAACAATGCCGCCGAAGTAGGCGCCACCTGCCATTGTTACGTTACCATTTACCACCGGAAATTTCTCATCAAAAAAGTAACCGCCAATCGGAGCGATATCGAGGTGTTGTGAGACCGCGGTCTGGCTTAAGGTAAATAATACCATAATCAGGTTGACGTATAAAAGAAGGTGCTTCTTCATAGTGATAACGGGAATTATTAGGCGGACTAATGTAATGGAATAATCTGAAATGTCACATTCGTATCTTATCCTAAAATCAGCGTGTTATCAATAGCTTGTAGTATTGGGTTGCGGATTCATCCGATATCATTAGATTGTAAATTCCTTCAGAAAGGGAGGGGAGTTGATAAGTTATTTCGGACTGTCCATTGACCGACCAGTCTTGAAAAACTAATTTTCCGGAGAGGTCATACAGCGAAATACTATAGCCGGTAGCTGTGATCGTCGGAAACCTTATGGTCACCGTATTGTCCGTTGGATTGGGGGAGATGATCCCCCGGGTGCTTGTACTTGTTTCTGCGATGTCAACATGAGTATTCTTGTTGCATCCATATTGATCAATGGTTAGCGTAAAAACGGAATAATAATTGGTTCCTCCGGTAGCTTCAACAGCTATCCACGCATACAGTGTGTCAAAAGCAAGCTCCATACGAACGCCTATAAAGCGTTGTCCGATATTGTTCCAGGGATAAAGTGTCGGTCTGGTATAGGATCCTCCGCCGTATGCGTTAGACATCAGAATGCCATATCCGTCATACAACAAGTTTTCGTGAATGGTATCGCCCGCTGAAAAGGGCAACGCTACATTCATCACCACAGGTTGCGGGCAACAAATGTACCCCGTGTCTTTTCGAATCGCGATCTTGACGTTGCTATGGAGTCCCGCCACGTAGCAGGCGCCTTCTCCGCCTCCGAGTCCACCATTACCAAAAGTTGCAAATTTCACATCGTAGTTGCCGTCATGGTCAAGGTCAAAGGAGTCGGTTTCCGACGGGTAGGGACTGAGGTGAACCGTGAGGCATTGCAAAGCTGAATCCGGCAACAAGTTCGCTAATGTGTCTTTCGAACTAATAGATCCACAAACAATGTAATCCGTTTGTGCATCAATATGAAAAACGACTGATAGTATGGCGTATAGCGTAAATATCAGTCGTTTTATCATAGTGCTTAAAATTGATTAATGTCCTGCAGCCATCTGC